>JAGXLT010000073.1 GCA_018334525.1 Gammaproteobacteria bacterium | reverse complement strand
TGTTGAACAAGCCCTTGCCCTAGGTGTGACCCATTTATCGCACTACCAGCTAACGCTTGAGCCCGGCACGGCGTTTTTTAGCCGCCCGCCACAACTGCCGAATGACGATGAACGCTTTGATATTGAGGCGGCCTGCGCCGAGCGTATTGCTGGCAGTGGATTAAAGCGCTATGAAATATCGGCGTGGGCCACGCCTGATCAGGAGTGCCGCCACAATCTGAATTATTGGGAATTTGGCGATTACCTGGCTCTGGGCGCTGGTGCACATGGCAAAATCAGTCAGCCGGATGGCCCTATTCAGCGGTATCGCCGGGTTCGCCTACCCCGCCTTTATCAATCTCTGGCCGGCACGCCCGAGGCCATTGCTGAAAGCCATGAAGTTAGCGCAAACCAGCGTCCCCTCGAATATTTGATGAACGCATTACGCTTAACGCGTGGCACCTCGTTAAACGCCGCACTGGCCCGCACCGGCTTAACAGAAGACGCGTTTGAGCCGGGCCTGAGCATTGCCCGCAGTAACGGATGGCTGGATCCGCAACCCGACTGGCTTCGCGCCACGCCCCTGGGCAGTCGGTTTCTCGATGATCTGTTGGGGTTATTTGTGGTAGAACAAAGCGCATGATCGAAACCGTACTGCTCAGTTGCCCCTATTGCGGGGAAGCCTACGAAACCGTGGTGGACGGCTCCGCAGGCGACCAAGCCTATATTGAAGACTGTGCGGTTTGCTGCCGGCCCATTGAGTGCCGGCTGACCGTAACTGCCGATGGGGTTTACTTAGAAGCTAAGCGCGATGATGACTAAGGGTCATTAAAACGGTACGACCGCTTTATTCAACGCCACCAGCACCATATATCCATAAACCGCTAGTGCCCCGACAAACGCAGCAACCCGAACGCCCACGGAACGATCACGCTTAAAGACAATCACGCCAAAAATAATATAGAGCACCAACGCGACTACCTTAGCGGTAATCCAGGGATGATTGACCATGGGATAGTTCCATCCAACCCAGGCAACGCTCAGAGCACTGAGTAAAAGCACGGTATTGACCACATGGGGCAGAACCCGCACCCACGTCCTCTGCAGCAGGCTGGAATTCATCACCATCCAACCGCTACGAGCCAAAAAGAACACCAGCGAAAGGGTAACCACGGTGGTGTGAAGATGCTTCAAAGCAATATACGACATTCATCAATTCTCTTGTTGCTAACCTACGGTTTGGTCATGCGGCAGTGCAAAATGACTTGTACGCATCCCCTCGAGCGCCTAAGATACCGCGTTCTATTAGTGCAGCGTACCGAGTAGCACCATGAAAAAAGAAATTCATCCAGAATACCGCGAGGTCGTGTTTCAGGACATCTCCTCAGATTTTTCGTTTAAGACACGTTCAACGGTTCAGACCAAAGACACGATTCAGTGGGAAGATGGTCAGGAATATCCGTTGGTCAAGGTCGAAATCTCCAGTGCCAGCCATCCGTTTTACACGGGCAAGCAGCGCACGCTCTCCAGTGGCGGCCGGGTGGATCAGTTCCGCCGGCGCTTTGGTGACAAGGCCCGCGGTGGAAACCGCCAGTAAGATTACTGCCGGTGCATCGCACCGGGGCTTTTGTCAGACGATAGCAGGAGGCACCGCATGACTGAAAAAACTGTCACGGTCACCGATAATGAAACCGGAAAAAGTGTTGAACTCCCCGTGAGAAGCGGCACGCATGGGCCGGATCTGGTCGATATTCGCAGTCTGTCTTCCGAATTAGGTTATTTCACCTATGACCCGGGCTACAGCTCGACGGGCAGCTGTCAAAGCGATATTACGTTTATTGATGGTGACCAGGGCATCCTGCTCTATCGTGGTTATCCCATTGAACAGCTTGCTGAGCAGAGTTCTTTTTTAGAAGTATCCAGCCTGCTGATTAACGGCGAATTACCCACGCAAAGCGAGTTAGTGGGCTTTGAAGATTCAATCACGCGGCACACCATGGTGAATGAAAGCCTGCGGATTTTCTTTAACGGCTTCCATTACAACGCGCATCCGATGGCCATGCTCACGGGTGTGGTGGGTTCGTTATCTGCTTTCTATCACGATACGATCGATATTAACGATCCTGAAAACCGCATGCTGTGCGCCCATCGGATTATCGCCAAAATGCCGACAATTGCGGCAGCCGCTTTCAAGCATATGGTTGGAGAGCCCTTTGTTCATCCGTTGAACAAACTTTCTTACACGGGCAACCTGCTCAACATGCTGTTTGCCCGGCCCAGCGAAGATTATGAGATCAATCCGGTGGCTGAGCGCGCCCTTGATCAGTTGCTCATTCTGCATGCTGATCATGAACAAAACGCCAGCACCTCCACAGTTCGAATGGCCGGCAGCACCGGGGCCAACCCCTTTGCGGCTATCGCCTCGGGCTGCGCCGCTTTATGGGGACCGGCACACGGTGGTGCGAATGAAGCGGTTCTAAACATGCTGAGTGAAATTGGAACCGTCGACGCGGTGCCGAAATTTATCGAGCGTGCAAAAGACAAAGACGACCCGTTCCGGCTGATGGGCTTTGGGCATCGGGTCTATAAAAACTACGACCCGCGCGCCACGATTATTCGTAAGACCTGCCACGATGTTTTAAATGAGCTCGGTGTTGGTAATGACCCTCAGCTTGAGCTGGCGATGCGGCTTGAAGAAATTGCTCTGGCCGATGACTACTTTGTTGAGCGTAAGCTTTACCCGAATGTCGATTTCTATTCAGGCATTATTTATCGGGCGCTGGGGATTCCCACGGAGTTCTTTACGGTGATGTTTGCTATTGGCAGAACACCGGGTTGGATTGCGCAGTGGATGGAGATGTTGACCGACCCGGAACAACGCATCGGAAGACCACGCCAGCTGTATACAGGCGCCGCCCGGCGCAAATACGTGCCGTTGCATCGCCGCAAAGGCTAGCTGATGAGCATATCGGCGAGCTGGCGTCGGCTGGCTCGTCGCATCGGTCGCCCATCAATGGCGCTGCGCGGCGGCTGTCTGAGCCCGTTTTCGTTCATCACAACCAAACGGACCTCGGTTTCGCCGGCTAAAAACCGATGGCAGGGCACCATGACAGGATCCGTATCAAAGCGCAGGCGCTTTTGATCGGTGTCAAAGGGGATGCCCTGATCCATCAGAAATAACACAACAGCTTCAGGCGTATCAGCAAAACAATGCAACTCGATGGGCGTATCTTCTGTAGCGGTTCCCTCCAGCACCTCGCCCACTAAACGGGGCCTGAAAGCGGCGAAAAAATCCATTGCTTCTAATGCCGTTTGCCGCAGTGCATGCACGGCCTGCTCCTGCTCTGCACCGCCGAATAAGCGCTGGTATTCCACAAGCGCTGCCTGAATTTCTTTATTTTGTGGAAGATTGGTCGTGCCCGGAGCGCCCAAATGCAAAGCTGCCTTGCGCTTTGCCTGCGAAAAATCACGCACACCCTCAACCGCCATAATGCGCGCCGCTTCCTGCGTTAATCGCTCACGCATACGGGTATCGCGCGATTCTTTACCGCGTGCCATTGGATGACCCTTTTGTCAGATTAAAAGATCGGTTCTGCGCCACTGCCTTCGCTCTCACGCCGTGCGGAATCATCCTGAGCGGGCAGACTGTCTTCAAGAAACGTCTCAAAGCGCGCATTCGGATTATCGGGTGATGTCCGCTCACCGGTATGAGAATCGATGCGCAGCGTGACCACTCCCGGGGGCCTGACCCAGTTGGTATTTGGCTTACCCCGCAATGCCTGCTCCATAAAATCAATCCATATCGGCAATGCCGCACGTCCGCCGGTTTCGTAGCGGCCTAACGACTGCAGCTCATCAAAGCCCACCCACGCGGTTGCGACCACATCGCCATTAAACCCGGCAAACCAGGCATCATTTTGATCGTTTGTTGTGCCCGTCTTACCCGCCAGGTCCTCTCTACCCAGGCGCATTGCACTGCGCCCGGTACCCTCTCGTACCACATCTTCCAGCATCGAGCGCATTAACCAGGCATTACCCGCACTGATACCGCGCTCAGGTCGCACCCCGAACAGCAGCTCTCGGTCATTGACCTCCACTCGCTCAATAAACCAGGGTTGAACCCTCAGTCCGCCATTCGCAAACGGCGCATAACTGGCTGCCAGCTCGATTGGCGTGACCTCTGCAGCGCCGAGCGCCAACGATAACGTGGGCGACATTTGATCGGTGGATAAGCCCAGCTTTTCAATATGCGCCAGAGCCGCCGGCAGGCCGATCTGACGTAAAACCCGAATTGAGACCAGATTACGGGAATGAATTAACGCCTCTCGCAGTCGTGTCGGCCCGAACACCTGGCCGCTGTAATTTTCCGGCCGCCAGATGCTTTCCAGAGAGACATCAGAAAAGACAACCGGCGCATCGTTAATAATGCTGGCCGGCGTCAAGCCGTGCTCCAGTGCAGCTGAGTAAATTAAAGGCTTAAAAGCAGAGCCGGGTTGCCGACGAGCCTGCGTCGCCCGATTAAATGAGCTCAGTGAAAAACTGTATCCGCCAGCAAGCCCCAGCACTCGGCCATCTTCAGGATCTAAAGCTGCCACTGCACCCTGGGCCCGCGGTAACTGGGCTAATCGATAACCACTGACGGTTTCACGAAAATAAATCACATCACCGGGCGATAACAGCTCTTCAGGCTGCGAACTTGCCCAGGTGACACCGGCCCATGGCAACTCAACCTCAGCCCCTTCAGAGGTCAGCAACTGCGCACCGGCTTCCGTTATTTCCCTGACAACGGCCACCTGCAATGCACCGGCGGTTCGTATGTCTGATAAAGCGGTGGTGAGCTCGGCTGAGTCCAGCCGATCCAAGGCTAACTGCTCGATCACTCCGCGATACCCATGCCGCTCATCATAGGCATGCAATCCACGCACCAGCGCACCTTGTGCCGCTTTTTGGTGAGTCACATCAATCGTGGTGTAAACCTCGAAACCATCGGTATACGCCCGATCTGTGCCATAGCGCTCGACAATCCACTGCCGCGCCATTTCAGCGACATATGGCGCGGAGAACTCCGGGCGACGCAAATGTCGCTTGGCGGTTACCGGCGCGGCCATGGCCTGCATGTACGCAGCCTCATCAATAAATCCGGCATCCAGCATGCGGCCGAGCACATAGCCACGTCGCTGTAGACCGCGCTCGGCGTTGGTAATCGGGTTTGCCGCAGAGGGCGCTTTGGGCAGGCCGGCAATCATTGCTTGTTCGGCTAACGTTAAGTCAGCCAGGGGCTTGTCGTAATACACCCGGGCAGCGGCTGCCACCCCGTAGGCGCGCTGGCCTAAATAGATTTTATTCAGATAAAGCTCAAAGATTGTCTCTTTATCAAGCTCGCGTTCAATACGCAGCGCCAGCATGATTTCGCGGACCTTACGCAAGTAGGTGCGCTCACGCGTTAAAAACAAATTACGTGCCAGCTGCATCGTAATCGTGCTGCCACCCGGGCCTTTTTCTCCAGTGCGAACCAGGTACCAGACTGCGCGAACAAGCCCTTGATAATCTACACCCGGATGCTCGTAAAACCGCTGGTCCTCTGCGGCAATAAATGCCTGTTGAAGGGGGATCGGCACTTGATCAAAACCGATGGGGGTTCGACGCATTTCGCCGAACTCCGCCATGAGCGTGCCGTCAGCGGCATGCACGCGTAGCGGTACTTGAAGCTCGACGTTGCGCACCTCTTCAACGCTCGGCAAACCGGGAGCCAACGCAATGTATGCCGCTAAAAACTCTCC
>JAGXLT010000072.1 GCA_018334525.1 Gammaproteobacteria bacterium | reverse complement strand
TGTCCATAGCGCGGCTGTCAGGTCATAACCTTTTAGCGCCTCAGCCGCTGCCAGTTGTACTACATAGGCAATATCCTGTGCCGCGCTAAGGGGCAGTACGTCGCCGCGCAGTGTTTGCTGGGTTCCAAGCTCAGCAACCTGCTCACGGGCGTCTATCACTCGCAAACCGATTTCCGACGCGGCGCCTACCGCTGGCCCGGTAGTCGGCGGCTCTGGCGATAGACGCAGGCTTTGGCCGGTTTGCGCGCAAGCGCTCAGTAATACAACAAACAGCAGCAGGGTCGATACAGTCAGCCGTCTCATATTGGATCTCCTCAGACGTTGAGAGGTAAAGCGTACCACTCTCACTGGCTTGACGTGACGTCATGTCCAGCTGAAACTGATGGGTTATGCCAACTCTTTAAACAGGAACACGTTGAGATTGTGAAAACCTTACTTGAAGCGGTGCCGCCTGAGCTTCACCGCGGGCCGGCTGCCGTTGATGCGGTAGTGGCACATGTGGCTGCAGTGCATGCCGATTTTCCCCTGGATGGCGTTAATATCCCAGAGATTCATGAAGAGCCTTCGCGCAGCAGTAAAGGTGAGCGGCGTAAGCCGTTTGCCCCGCGCATCGCGCCGCGCGAGCTTGCGTATGTCATACAAGAACAGGTAGGGGTTCCCTGTATGATTAATCGGGTGGTGGTGACCACACCGGCTGATCAGTTGCTGGACTGGGCGAATGAGACGTGGGAGCGATACGGGATTAACCAGTTTGTGCTGGTTGGCGGCGGGCTGAGCCAGCAGACGTATGTGGGTCCATCAGTGATGCAGGCCAATCAGCTGCTGCGCGAGGATGCCGCCATCGATAGTCTGCGCATCGGCAATATCTGCATTCCTTCTCGGGATGAGGAAATCGCGCGTTTGCGTGAAAAAACACTGGCCGGCGCGGATTTTTTTACCACCCAGATTCTGTATGAAGCAGAAGATCTGCAGGCATTATTGATGGGGCTGGATGAAACCCCCGGCGCTGCGCCGGAAGATCTTTGGGTTGCCCTTTGCCCGGCACGAACGCTGCGTAACATTCGCTTTTTGTTGTGGCTGGGCGTGAACATTCCAGATGCGCTGGAGGCATGGCTGATAGAGACGCCTGATGAAGTGCAAGAGCGATCACTAGCGCAGATCAAGCGGGTCTGGCAAAGTCTGAAACAGGATCGCCCCGCGCGCACCCGGCCTGCGCTGGGTATTAACTTAGCGCCGATTGGTGCCATTCCCACCGATGTGACGGTGGCGCTGGCAAAGGAGCTGGCAGCAATATGACCGCTTTAACCCTGCATGAGCTCATGGCACGTTTCCCCCGCGCCGGTGTGTTGGAGTGGATCGGCGTGCGCCCGGCGCGCCGTGCACCGCTCGAGGTGCTGGAGACAGCCGAAGTGAATGTTGGCGGGTTGGTGGATGATCGTTATGCAGGCCGCAATGGAAAGCGCGCCATCACCTTAATTCAGGCCGAGCATTTGCCGGTGATTGCCGCCCTGGCGGGGGTGGCTGTGGTGGATCCCGGGCTATTGCGGCGAAACCTGGTGGTGAGTGGAATCAACCTGTATGCCTTGCGCAAAAACCGCTTTCGAATCGGCGAAGTGCTACTTGAGGGTACGGGTGTTTGTGATCCGTGTTCGCATATGGAAGAAGCGCTGAACGAAGGCGGTTATAATGCGATGCGCGGGCATGGCGGGATTACCGCGCGCGTGCTTGAACCGGGTCAGATAAACCGGGGTGATGCGGTAGTGGCGATGCAAGGCGAGGAGATCTAGAGCATGACGGATTTAGGACGGCTTTTTCGTCGCGTGGGATGGATCTTTTTAGCGATCGCCATCAACATCGTGGTCATTGGCCTGGGGGCATTATGGCTGGAGGCGGGGCAGGCGGGTATTGCCGCATTTTTAGACCCCTCCAACGCGTGGATCTGGTTAACCACGGCTTTAACTTTTGCGCCGGCTGTGGGCAGCTTTTATGCATCGTGGTTGTTTAATCGACGCTAAGGCGGAATAACCTTGCCGGGGTTAAGCCGACCCTCCGGGTCCAGCGCAGTTTTAATGGCTCGCATCAGCGAAAGTTCTACCGAGTCTTTTAAACGCGATACTTCATCGGGCTTGAGTTGACCCACGCCGTGCTCAGCGGCGAATGAGCCCTGGTGGCGCATGACAATGTCATTCACTACACCGGCCAGCTCTTCCCAACGTGCCAAAAAAGTCTCTGCGCTCATATTCTCCGGCTGGCTTAAATTGAAGTGCAGGTTGCCATCACCGATATGGCCAAAGGGGCAGAGCCGAACCCCCTCGCAGCGATCTTCAATTGCGGCAGAGGCCGCTTCAATAAAGGCGGGCAAAGTTGAAATGGGGACGGAAATATCATTTTTAATGCTGGCGCCAGCACCTTTTTGTGCACCGGGAATGCTATTGCGTAAGCGCCAGAAGTCTGCGGCTTCGTCTGCCGATCGGGCCACGCGGTAGTCGCCTGCATCCGACGCGACAGCTAAAGCACGCTCTAATCGTTTGCTTAAATCGACCGCCGCCGCACTGCTGCCAAGCTCAATGAGTAAGTACCAGGCATGCGGGGCCGGGAGGGGGTCATGACAGTCTGGGGCATAGTCCACGGCAAACCCGAGTGCCTGTCGGCTCATCACCTCTGCGCTGGTGATGGTATCGCCACTGGCCTGGCGCAGATGCGCGAAAAGCCGCACGGCATCGGCCATATCGGCCAACCCGATGATGGCGGTGGCCTGACAGCGCAGGGCGGGAAAGAGTTTAAGGGTCGCGGCGGTAATGATGCCTAATGTGCCCTCTGAGCCAATAAAAAGATCACGTAAATCATAGCCGCTATTATCTTTGCGTAAGCCCGTCAGCCCGTGCCAGATTTGTCCATCAGCCAGCACCACTTCAAGGCCGAGTGCAAGTTCGCGAGCATTGCCATAATGCAGCACATTCATGCCACCGGCATTGGTCGCTAAATTACCCCCGATCTGACAGTCACGCTCAGCGGCATAGCTTAAGGGGAAGAGACGGTCAGCAGCGGCCGCGGCATCCTGCAGTGCGCTTAAACGACAGCCCGCCTCAGCAGTCAGTGTGAAGTTTTCGGCATCGAGTACGCGAATCTTATTCAGCCGCTCCAGCGATACAATCACGCTGTGCGGATCGTCACTCAAGGCAGCGGCCCCGCCGCAAAGCCCGGTATTACCGCCCTGCGGGATGACATTCAGTTGCAGGGTGCCGCATTGTTGCACAGCGGCGGCAACCTCGGCCGTGCTGCCGGGTGTTAGTACGGCTGCAACGCGATGCCCGGTAAATCGCCCCCGCCGTTCCTGCAGATAGGGGGCCATTGCCTCGGGCGTGCTGAGCACGTTATCCGCGCCAAGGGTCTTTTGTAATGCGGTGATCGCCTTGTCTGTCATACCCCTACTATAACCACATGCGTGCCAGGGCGCGCAGGGGGAAAACCGCCGTCCAAATGCCAAGGGCCAGTACAACAAGGCCGGCCACACGACGGAACCCTTTGTGGCCGAAAAATTGTGCCAGTCGACCGCCTGCGATGCCGATTAATGCCATGGCCGGCACTGTACCAATTCCAAAGGCGAGCATAAAAGCAGCGCCGTTTGCGGGGCTGCCGGTGCCGGCGGCTGCCAGCGCCATGGCATACACCAGGCCGCAGGGAAGCCAGCCCCAAAGGGTGCCGAGCATAAACGCGGCAGCAGGGTTGGTAACAGGCATAAAGCGTTGTGCGATGGGGGCAATATGCTGCCATAGGCGTAGGCCCACACGCTCGATAGGGGCTAGTAAGTTGCGATCGAGCGTTAGCTGCAAGCCAACAAGAATGACTAATACCGCAGCAAAAAGGCGCAGTAGCGGGGCGGCCGACCCCAACCCCTGCCCGACCCCTGCCCCGATTAATCCGGCGATGGCGCCAATCAGCGCATAGCTGGCAATCCGCCCAAAGTTGTAGCCAAAAACGCAGGCCACGCCACGCCCGCCAGGTGCTGCGGTGCCACCCAGCGCAGCAGCAATACCGCCGCACATGCCAATGCAATGGCTGCTACCGGCTAGCCCTGCGATGAGCCCGGCGAGAAGTGTGGCATCTGGTGTGACCATCGTTATTTGGAGTCCTTCGGGTCTTTAGGCGGTTTGGATTCGTCGTCTAACAAAATACGCCAGGCGGGGCTATCCAGATCATCATATTGTCCGTTGCCCACCGCCCAAAAAAAGGCGATCACGGCAATGGCCAGAAGCACTAGCCCCAGCGGCAATAGAACAAATAAAATATTCATGAGGCGACCCCGGGTACCGCACTGACCGGCGGCATCGTGGTGCGCTGCTGCAGCGATTCGGTTTGAACGCGAGAAAGCCGAAGCGCATTACCCACCACAAGTAGTGAGCTGGCTGACATACCCAGCGCGGCAGCCCAAGGGGGGATCATGCCTAGTGCAGCCAATGGTAGGGCGCAGGCATTGTAGGCGGCCGCCCAAATCAGGTTTTGCCGAATAATACGCCGGGTTCGCCTGGCGATGATCAGGCCCGGTGCAAGCGCGCTCAGTCGCTCTCCGGCAAGCAGCAGATCAGCATTACCATGCGCAATGGCCGCGCCGCTGCCCAGGGCGATGGCTACATCTGCCCCGGCTAAGACGGGCGCATCATTAATACCATCACCAATCATGGCCACTGGAGATGTTTGCCGATAGGTTTCGAGCAGGGCAAGTTTGCCCGCCGGATCAAGGCCTGCTTGCCAGTCATCGATATCCAGCTGTTGGGCAACGGCAGCAACGGCAGGTGCTGCATCGCCACTGGCAATACTAACGTGCATACCAATGGCACGCAGATCGCGAATAGCCTGAGCTGCATCGTCGCGAATTGCATCGGTCAGCTCAAATTGGGCCAGTAGCCCTTGCTGATCGCCCAGCAAAATGAGGGTGCTGGCGGCTGCATCGGTTTGCGGCGGGGTGGAGCCACTCAGCTCACAAACCCAATCCGGCCTGCCCAGACGCAGGGGTTGACCATTGAGTGTGGCGGTAACGCCAAAACCAGGATGGCTTTCACAATCATTAACCTCGGCATGCCGGGGCTGACCGTCAAAGGCCCGCGCCAAGGGGTGACCCGCCTCTGCTTCCATGGCAGCAGCGATGGCAATGCTTTGCTCGGCAGATAGCCGGCCGAGGCAATGGGTACCGGTTAGGCGTATTCGGCCGGCGGTCAGGGTGCCGGTTTTATCAAAGACCACATGGCGAATGCGCACCAGTCTTTCAATGGCATCTGCTCGGGCCACCAATAAGCCATCACGCGCTAGCCGACCGGTGGCATTAACCAATGCCGCCGGCGTGGCAAGCGATAGCGCGCAGGGGCAGGTCACCACCAGCACGGCCAGCGTGATTTCAAAGGCCCGCTCAGGCGCAATCTGCAGCCATACCGCGCCGGTAATGGAGGCGGCAATCAGTAAGGTAACGACAAAAATTCGCGCGACCTGATCGGCAAGGCGGGCAATCTGCGGCCGTTCGGCCTGAGCCCGTTCCAAAAGCCGCATCACTGAGGCGACTACGGTATTCGTGCCGACCTGAGTGACCTCGATGTCAATGGCGCCATTGGTGTTGGTGCTGCCACCAATCACCGCATCGCCCGCCTGCCGTGCTTGCGGCATGGATTCGCCGGTCAGCAGTGACTCATCCACATGAGTGCGGCCTGAAATGATCCGGCCATCGGTGGGAACGGCTTCACCCGGGCGAACGCGCAGCATATCGCCAATC
>JAGXLT010000071.1 GCA_018334525.1 Gammaproteobacteria bacterium | reverse complement strand
CATAAAGCGTTAGCACACGATGATTGCGTGGCGCCTGCTGGCGCAACCAACCTAACGTTGCGATGGCTTCTTCCCATTGCCTGACCTCGGCCTGCAGCTGGGCCTGCAATAGCCCCACGGCCACGCGTGCACGCGGCTCGGCCTGATCGGCAAGGGCCAATGATTCATCACGCCCCTGCCAATCGCTCTCCCGCTGTGCCGCCACTGCCGAGAGCAAATGACTGAACAGCGGCAATTCAGACGTGTCTGCTGTACCGGATAAATGCCGGCGGGCATCGCCATAGCGCCCTTCAGCCAGCTCAATTAATGCATCAACCAAATGCTCACGTGAGCGCACGCGTTTTCGCACTTCCCACCGCTGCTTAAGGCCCGAAGGTGTGCGCGATAGACCTCGTATAATCCACAGCAAAAGCGTAACGGCCGCCCAGATCACTGCCAGTCCTAAAACGGCAATAAACAGACTTGCCTGTACGGTCAGCTCACCCAGTCGAATCAGCACAAAACCATTCTGACGATCAAACCACAATGCCGCTGCGACACTGCCAACGAGAACGACCACCATGAGCAGCAGCCGGCGCATCATTCCTCTCCTATCGCATTAACAAGGCGTTGTAACGGCGCTTGAATATCAGGCTGTTCAGCAACAACCACCCGCTCGCGCAACTCGGCAATGCGCTCACGCACATCAACCACCTCCGGCGCTACGGTATCGAAGTACGCATCCACCCAGCCATCAATCTGCTCCAACGCGGCATCATAACTTTGGGCATCACCCATTAATGCGGCAAGCCGAGCCGACTCCGCTTTTAATTGCAGATTCTGCTGCAGTAAAAACCGCTCCTCCGGATCCGGCAAAGGCACGACGGTTCGCTCCCGGCTAACAACAACCAGCCCTTCCAAACCCGCTACCAACCGATCCCATGCACGCTGAACCCGCTCCCATACACCCGTGGGTGCCGGCGCTGTGTCAGTGAGTGGCTCAGCGCTGCCGGCTGCCGACGCAACATCCTGCGCCAGCGGCAGTTCATCCAACCGCTCAGACAATGCCGTTAAGCCCTGAGTAATCAGTGGCGTTTCTGGGCGATCAGCCTGCAGCAGCCGATCAACCGCCTCAGCAATGGCTGCACGGCCATCAATGCCCGCGCCACCCAGTTCCGCCAGGAGCGCATCGGCTGCTTTTAACGCCTCCAGTGACCCTTCATAGTCCGCATTAAAACGCAGGCGATGAATAGCCAGTCGCGCCAGCCATGCGGCCTCTGCCTCCTGCCAGTTCGTTTCTTCAGCCTCTTCTGCCCGACGGCTAATCGCATCACGCAAGTCATTCACACGGTTTTCAAGCCTTGCCACACCCTCAAGCCGTGACTCCAGCGCCTGATTTAACACCGTGACCCGGCCCGCCATCTCGCCTAACTGCTGCTGCACGTCAGACACCAGGTTTTGTTGCACGGCGGCCTGCTCTTTTAAGCGCTGGTCAAAAACCCATCCGGCGCCGCCAGCAGCGGCAGCCAGCAGAATGATTAAAATCAATATTATCAATGGCCAAACACGACCTGATTTTGCCGGGGTAGCCACCGCATCTGAAGGTTCCGGGGTATCCGAAGTATCCGGCGTTTCCGGGGCTTCCGGGGTTGGTTCCGCTTCAAGGTCTTTTTTATCGGTCATTTCCTACTCCCTGGGCTGGCAGACAGCACCGCCAGCAAGGCGGCATCATCAGCACCGGCGGCAACCAGCGGATCTGTAAAACCCGCCATCAGCGCGGCCTGCGCCAGCCGTTCACTTACCGTAACCAAACGGCTCTGTTTAAGCCACTGTAGCGCGGATGGCCCTGCCATGCCGAGTAAATATTCCAATCCCGCAGCGCTCGTTACAATCAAAAAATCCAGCGCATTTTGCTGCCATTCCTCAGGAATGACTAACTGCTCAGCGGCGGGTTGTCGATCGTAAACCACCGCTTCCACCACATGAATGCCCCACGAACGCAGCGTTTGCTGCAGCTGCTGCCGTCCTTTTTTGCCACAGACAATCAACACCGTCTGCCCAGCTTGAGGATTAAAATCGGGCAGGGCCAGCAAATCATTCGCACCACCACCGTGCTCTGGGGCAATCACAGATGTTACCCCCCGGGCGGTGATGGCACTGGCGCTACCGGGCCCAACGGCCGCCAGGCGCGCCGCTTGTTGCCAGGCTGACGGCAAACGCGGCCAGCCTGTGGTCACGGCAAAAGGACTGACAAAAACAATCCAGTCGGGGGGCGAATCTAGCGCCGGCAGCGGTGCCTGATTCGGCACAAGGGCCAGCGTGGGGCGATGGAGCACCTGCGCGCCAGCCTTCCTTAACGCCAGTTTAAGACTGTCACCGTAACCGGCAGGGCGCGTTAGCAGCACCCGTCGGCCATCCAAAGGAAAGCTCACCGTCTTACTCCACCGCAGCGAGGAGCTCGGCGGCACCCTGGGCGAGTAGCGCCTGCGCTACAGCCTCGCCGATTGCTTCGCCATCGCGGCGGCTGCCCCGCTGTTCTGCACGTAAGACCTGCGTTCCATCACGGCTGGCCACCAGCGCCCGAAGCCATAAATCGTTTTGCCCCTGCAACTCGGCATAAGCGGCCAACGGCACATGACAGCTCCCCTCGAGCCGGGCATTAACCGCGCGCTCGGCGATCACTCGATCGTGTGTATCCGGGTCATTCAGCCCGGCCAACAGTTCCATCACCGTGTCATCTTCAGCACGGCATTCAATACCCAGGGCACCCTGGCCCACTGCCGGCAGGCTTTCTTCCGGCGGCATCTCCGCACGAATCCGATCAGCCATGCCTAGACGTTTCAGGCCGGAGGCCGCCAGAATAATCGCATCGAATTCGCCTGACTCAAGCTTGCTGAGCCGCGTTTGCACATTGCCGCGCAGCGACTCCACCTGTAAATCAGGCCGGCGTGCCCGCAGCTGACACTCGCGGCGCAGGCTGGCAGTGCCCACACGCGCCCCGGCAGGCAACGCACCCACCGTGTCATATTTTTCGGAAACAAACGCATCACGCGGGTCGTCACGATCCAAAATTACCGGTAAGCGAAAGGCATCGGGCACCACCGCCGGCACATCTTTCATAGAATGCACAGCAATATCGGCATGACCGGCCAGCATGCCTTCTTCTAACGCCTTAACAAATAACGCCTTGCCGCCAACGGCCATCAGAGGGCGATCGGTAATCTCATCCCCGCGGGTCGACATCCCGACTAATTCAACTGTTAATCCAGAATGCAGGTGCTTCAGGCGGGCTGCGACATGCTCCGCCTGCCACATGGCAAGCGGGCTGCGACGCGTTGCAATTTTAATCGTTGTCAGTTTAGACATTCAGGGCTCTCGGCGGTGGCTATGTGGGCAAACCATACCGCCTGATGCGCCCTGAGCAAAATAAATGCCGCTAATGCGGTGGCGATGCGGTGTCCTTTAACCAGCGCCTTACCCGCGGTAACTGCCGCCGACTGATCGGTAAACGCTGATGCGTTCCATCCACCAGCGCGTGCGCACGGCCTTCAAAGTCTTTTTCTATGCCGCGTAGCGCATCCCGCGCCACCAACGCACTGCGGTGAAGCCGCAAAAAGCGCCCGCCGAACTCTGCCTCCAGCTGGACCAATGAATCTTCAATCAAATCTTCACCCGCCTCATGCTCGACCGTGACGTACTTATGATCCGCCACAAAGCAACGCACTGCCGACACGGGTATCAGCCCCAGCCCGGTGCGCCGACGACACAGTAAATGTGCCCGTGACTCACCGCCCTCCACATCCGGTTGCAACCGTTCGATCTGCGCGTCCGACATCGGTCGTGCCAGACGCAGACGATTCACGATATCCGCCGTTTCCATGGGGTGATAGACGAAGGGCAGTGCGGCCTGTCGATACACACTGATGAGCGGATCCTCAGCTTCTGCCACAAACACAATCGCCGGTGCACCCGGTTGCTGACTGACCGCTACTGCCGTTTGCAGATAATCGCCTGTTGCCGCTGCAGCATGTAATAAAACCACATCAACCACCTGCTGCTGACAGTAATCCCATATTTCCGCCGGATCCTTGAACATAGCCTGCACGGCAATTTCCGCGCTTGGCATCAGCTGCCGCACCAAAGCCTGACGAACATTTAAACTTTCACTTGCAATGATAATATCCATCGATCTGCCTCCATGTGTTTGCAGTACCGGCACAAACAGCCGGCAGAACAGAGCATGGATGAAGGCGATGATTGGTAACGCCGACTGGTTCACAAGTCGGGTAAATTATTAAAAAGGTACCGTAATGAAGCTTTTCTCAAACCCGCTGGCATTACTCATCGTCGTTATGCTGGGTTTTCCATTCTTAACTGCGCATGGGCAGCAGGACATTACCGAAATTGATTTGCCCGATAAGCTTGGCAGCACTCATGAGCTTGCCGCTGCACCGGATGGCGCGATCTGGGTAAGCCAAATGCTGCAACACCGACTGATTCGCATTGCCCCTTCCGGCGAACAGGTTCAAATATTTGATATGCCACCCGATACCGGCCCCCATGGGCTTAAGTTTGACCGTAACGGGCAGCTATGGGTGACCTTTCAGCTCACCGATGAGCTTGTCCAAATCGCGCCTGATGGCGGCATTTTGGCACGCCATAAAATTCCGTCGCCCGGCGCAGGCCCACACGGGCTGGGCGTCGGTGTTGATAACTCGCTGTGGTGGACAGGTAAAACCGGTAATGTAATCGGTCGCTTCGATCCAAACAGCGGTACAACAACGCTTGTTCCCCTTGACCACATCCCGGCAACTCCCATTTACATCGTGGCAGATAGAAACGGGGCGATGTGGTTCACGGAGCTTGAAGGCAGCCGACTGGGCCGCATCGATGCCGAATGGCAACTGACCTTTTTTGACCTGCCAACAGAGAATGCGCGGCCGATTGCCGTTTTCCCTGGCCCTGATGCCCAAATCTGGTTTACTGAAGAGCGTGGTAATGCCTATGGTCGCATTACCCACGATGGTCAGGTGGAGGAGTTTCCGACCGGTGTAGAAAACGGCAAGCTTGCCAGTGCCGTCTTTGATGATAAGGATAATCTTTGGATTCAATTCAACACCCCCGACATTATTCAGCGTATTGCTCCTGACGGATCGCGTAAAACCTACAATCTGCCCACACGCAACGCCGTTCAACACCGAATCATCATCGGCCCCGATGGGCGTGTGTGGTTTACCGAGCTGCAAAGCGACAAGGTCGGGTATATTAAAAACGACTGATATACTGTCGGCCATGAACGAAAAAGATAAAAAAGGACTGTGGAGCGGGCGTTTTACCGAGGCCACCGATGCGTTTGTTGCGCAGTTCACGGCTTCAGAACACTACGACCGCCGGCTGTATCGTGAGGATATTCGCGGCTCACAGGCACATGCACGCATGCTGGCCAATGCCGGGGTGCTAACGCAGGACGATGCCCGTTTGATTATCGAAGGCTTAGAGGCCATCGAGCAGGAAATCGAAGCAGGGCAGTTCCCGTGGGATCCGGCACTGGAAGATGTGCACATGAATATCGAAGCGCGCCTGACCGCGCGCATCGGCGAGGCAGGCAAGCGACTGCACACCGGGCGCTCACGCAACGACCAAATCGCCACCGATATTCGGCTGTGGCTGCGCGCGGCCACCGACGACATCACCGCGCTGCTGCAGCATTTCCAACAGGGTCTTGTCGATTTAGCCGAGCGCGAGGCAGACACCATTATGCCGGGCTTTACCCATTTGCAGGTAGCCCAGCCCGTTAGCTTTGGCCATCATATGCTGGCCTGGTATGAAATGCTGGTTCGCGATGAAGGCCGGTTTATTGACGC
>JAGXLT010000070.1 GCA_018334525.1 Gammaproteobacteria bacterium | reverse complement strand
GGGGAATTATCGGCTTTCCTATTGCGATGCAGTTTATGGATAGCGGGATCGGCACCAATTTATGAAATCTCCATTCAAAATCTTTTTAGGAATAGCGAATACAGACGGGCTTTGCTTTGAAATCAGACTGGCGACTCGCATCAGTGAGCGCTGCCGTGGGCTACTCGGCGGTGAGCCGCTTACCGGCAGAACGGGTTTGCTGCTATGGCCAGGAGGTAGCGTTCATACCTTCGGAATGAACTATCCGATCGATGTTCTGTTTCTTGACGATGAACTGCGCGTTTTAAACCGCAAATCTTCTCTGTACCCGCGGCAAATTGCGCTTGCACCGTGGAGAACGCAAGGCACCTTGGAGCTGGCAGCCGAGGCAAGCCGATGCATTGAGGTAGGCCAACAATTCCAACCCTACTATGGAGACTCAAATCAATGCTGTTGTTAACAAGGCGATTCGGTTCCCTGCTGCTCGCTGCCGTATTGATAAGCGGCTGTAGTATTACCGATCGGATCACTATTGGGCCACCGGGGTTCACAGAGCGTCTCGAGCTCGCTGATAAGGCATTTCAGCAAGGCCAGCATGACCAAGCGTCGGCGCTTTATACAACGCTTGCTGATGAAAACCGCGGTTTACCGATGCCCACCCATCGGTTGGGCATCATTGCCTACCACGCCAATGACCTACCCGAGGCACAGACTCAGTTTGAACGCACACTCACGCGCGAGCCCGAGCATGCAGCCTCGCAATACAATCTGGCGATGGTTCACCTTGAATCGGCTCGCCGGCTGCTGCGGCAGCATGAACGATTGCAGCCAACACGCGCCGCTAATCCGACACTGATGGGCCTGCGCCGGGCGCTTGAGCAAATTGCAAGCCACGAGACGACTAATGGTACTGGGCAAAAACCCTGAGCCATCGTTAATTTATTCGTTCGCAAAGGCGATTGATTTACCCCTAAAGGAGTTCAGCATGGAAGCTCAACAGCAAAGCGGACAAGGCATGTCCGAATACATCATTATCACCGCACTCATCGCCGTGGCCGGCATTGGCGTGTTTGCTGCATTCGGCGACACCATTTCAAGCCAGGCAGCGGCAATGGCCAGAGAGATGGCCGGTCAGGACGGAAGCGCACAGGTTCAGCAAGCCGAAACAGATTCGCAAACGGCGGCAACGCGCTCTTCCGAACAAGGCACCCTGCAAAACTACACTGAACAGAACTAGGCGATGGACCATTCGCACCGGGAATCCGGCCAGATACTGCCCGTACTGTTTGCGGTCATTGCCATCGGGCTTGCCGCCTTTACTCTGGCGGATCGTGTTGCGACTGCCATGTCGGATCAGTCCCGCGTAACGGATGCGGCGGATTCCGCCGCCTATAGCGCGGCTGTCTGGACCGCCAGACGCCTCAACTTTATGGCCTATACAAATCGGGCAATCTTAGCCAACCACCTATCGGTGGGGCATGTCACTGCCTACATCAGTTGGTTGCGATACATCGAAGATGCGGTTGATCGTATTCATCAAATCTCCAAATGGCTCGCAGTGACTGGAATACTTATCAAGGTTGAACTCGCTGTCGCCGCAATGCGAAGCGCAATCGGTAAAGGCGTACGTGTTAATGAAATGCTCGCCGGTGGTTATATCTTTGCCACTAATGCTTATAACAAGGGTTTAACCGCCGCGCAGGTGGATGCATTGACTTTGCTAGAGCCCCGACAGATTCAACGGCTTCAGGAAAGAATCGTCACCGGGCATGACAGCAGCTTCTCCGTTAACTCCATCGCAGCGCTGAATGCCCTACCCGGTCAGTGGGGAAACCTAACAACCGCACTGATCGCAAAGCTGTATTGGGATCTCACCCAAACCCTCGATATGGACTTTGCGCCGCGCAACGACCCGTTCATGCAAAACATTGTTGACCGCACCATTAGCCATGATCCGCGCCTGGAGCGATGGCTCAGCAATAGCGATCGCCGCGGCTGGCAGGTCAATTTAGTTAACGTGGTAAAAATCAGAAAACAAGGCAACTCCGAGCGTCCTCCGGATCATCCTGCTGATGTCTGGAAGTCATCAGATAGTCTTCAGTGGAGTTTGTTTGACGGATTTCCGTTTGGCTGGGGCGGTTGGTCAACCCTGGCTGGCGGCCAAGCCGATGCCGTCGACCTTGCAGGCAGCTATAGCGGCATCACCAGCTATGTCCGCATTGATCCGGACAGCGACACCCACCCTCGATTTATTTTCCCCGCGCTGGTAACTACCGATGATGAGCGCACGAATGCTCGGTTAAGCCTTGCTGCAGTCGAATATCAGATACCCCCACGCTGCGGTGGCAGCGCATGCCCAAACGCGGACGACCCGGCCACCTTATTCAACCCCTACTGGAACGCCAGACTCATTAGCCCGGCACAGGTGATTGACGGATGAGAAGCCAACACGGAAGCGCGCTCACCGAAACCCTAATCGGATTACTGGTCCTCCTGCCTGCGTTTATGGCAATGGATTATTTAGGCCGACTGCAGGAGATACGACGCGATAGCGTTGCATTAACGCGCGCTGCCAGTTGGGAAACAACAGTAAGACCGGTTGCCACAGCTCTGGACAACCCTTCTATCACAAACATGGCAGGCATGGATCGCACAGTCGACAACCCTTTATGGCAACGTCAGGGATCCTCACTAATCAGCGACAACACCCAACCTGAGATACGGCGCTATGAAAATCCGGAAGGGCGACTCGTAAGCGGTGCCCGCGTCGGGATTGCAACCATTGCGCACGGGCGATTTATTCCGGATTGGGCCGGTCTTTTAGGGCTTTCGGGCAGCATGCTCGATTTAGCACAAGAAACGGCCCCGATTAACACCGGCGAAATTAGCGCAAAGGCACTGCTTGATCCGGTAGCGCCCGAAAAGCCAATCAATTTCACCCCCACGGCCACCCTTACACCCGATAGCTGGGTGGCGCATTCAGATGCGGAATATCAACGGCGCTTAGAACAGGTCGGATACAGCCGCCTTGTCACCATTTTCACCATACCTGCGCACGCTGTGCTGGGATTTTTTCCACTATTTTTGGAGGGGCGCTATGCCGCTGCAACCGATTATATTCCTGAGTCTCGTATTCATCCTGACTCTCGCGAACTCGGCCGCTAGTCAAAACTGCGAGCAAGCGGCTAAGCGCTTTACGCCGCCGGTAGACGCAAAGATCGTCATACCGATGTCCGGCGTGGAAATCAACGATGTTCAGTTCTGCCAGATCAGCTATCAATTAGACCGCAGCATTACGACCGTTGCAGAAGATTTTGAGGCCCTATTTTTGGAGTGGCATGGATCAGATCCAGCGATTGATCACTCTGCCTACCGAATAACCCTCTTTGGCACACAGGCCGAAATGAACGACTACGTTGAAATCATCGATCTGGACTCCGCGGCACTCGTCAATCTGAGCTTAATGACGCCGATTACCGCTGAAACGGCTTTTTCGACGCCCACCCAATTATTCGCGGGCCTTCCTGTTCAAAGTCACACGCATTTAGGCGGGATGAGTCTTTATCACCTTGATATGCCGTTTGGCCGAATTGCCGCAGAGACACAGTTGCACAGTTATTTAAAACAATCCGGCTGGAAACGTGAACAAATGTCCGTGAGTGAGCAAAGGTACATCCGGGGTGATGCAACAGCGGTTTTGGAAACAGCCGATCAGAGCGATTCGATAACGCTCATCATCATTCAACCATGAGCAGCGCCGAATATCTGGCAATAACCGCTGGCCTGATTACCGTATGGCAAGGTGTTGAGCAGGTTATTTATTGGCTGACCGTCCATGAGGAACGACTCCTCTGGTCGCTTTCCATTCCCTTATAAAAACGACAAGGAGATCCCAATGCGCCCTCTTCAGCGCGGAGCATTATTACTGGCAGGAGCCGTGGCGACTGGAATCGGTGGGGCTTATCTTGCCGAGCAGAAAATTAACCAGCATCTCACCGCGGCAGAAGCCGCATTGCAGGGTGATTATGAAAAACACCAGGTGCTGGTTGCCGCAAACGATCTGACACCAGGCGAACGAGTCGGCAATGATACGATTGCTGTCCGCGCCGTTCCTGCCACCTATCTTCATAGTGGCGCCTACTCAGCCAATCAGTGGTCGTCCATAGCCGGCAGCGAAATCAGTGGGCCTATGCGTGCGGGTGAGACACTGCTCCCAGCCCACATCCGGCGAAATGATGAGCGACGCCTTGCTGCTCGTCTGCATACCGGTGAACGCGCAATCACGTTACCGGTTTCCACGAGCACTTCAGTGACGGAACTGATTGAGCCAATGGATACCGTTGATTTAATGCTGACCCTGCGCGATGGAGAAAACCCAATTACCGTTCCTCTGCTCGATGAGGTCACGATCCTTGCGATCGGCAACCGTCTTGCAGGTATGCCTGAAAGCGGATTTGGACAACGCAGCCAACACATCACGGTTGCCGTCAATCCTTTATCTGCTGCTCGACTGACTCATGCACTGACCATGGGTGACCTACATTTAGCGCTTCGAGCTCCCGGTGATACAGAAATGCCACCCCCTTATGAAATTAACGAATCCGCCATTGTTGAAGCAGGTGAAGATGCGCTTGGCGCGGAAGTTGAAGTCATTATCGGAGGCGCGTTATGAAAACCCTCTGGATAGCGCTACTCGTTGCGGTGTGTTTTGCCAATTCGGCGGCGGCTGAACCGATTAAATTAACAATCGGCCAGACTCGTTTGTTATCAACCCCAGAGATAACCCGTGTTGCCTTAGGCGATGGTGCGCTCGCGGAAGTCAGAGTTCTTGATGAGCAAGAGGAGGTTCTGCTCATTGGGCGAGCGAGTGGAGTCACAGATCTGCGTTTATGGTTTTCCGACGGACGACGTGAGCATAGGGAGTTAACGGTAAACCGAGGAGGAAGCGACCCGTCCACTGCAATCCTTACCTACCTTGTTGATGGAATTGCCGGCGTGAGATTGGTGGACATTAACGATGTTCTATTGGTGTCCGGCAGTCCGGCGAGCCCGGAAGACCAGAAAAGGCTGGATCAGTTACTTGAGAACTATCCGGACCTTGCCAATTTTACCGAAGTAACACCAGCGGACACGGCGCCCACGATCCGCATCGAAGCTCGTTTTGTTGAAATACGCAAAAATGCGCTTGAGCAAATCGGCTTGGACTGGAACACACGTTCACCTGCAATAAGCTTTTCCTATGCGTCCGATTTAATCGTTAATGATTTCTTTCGTGGGGATTTTCCGGGGCTACCAGGCAATGACCAACTCCCACTGGATATCGGCACTTCGACCCGATTTCTGGGTGTAGGCCTCTCGCTAAGCGCATTTATCGATCTACTTGGGCAGGCCGGTGATGCCAATATCATTGCCGAGCCGATGCTCTCAACCGTTAGCGGCTCCAACGCAGAATTCAAAGCCGGCGGAGAGGTTCCTTTCCCGGTTCAGGGAGCCGATGGTGAAACCACGGTTGAATTCAAAGAATACGGCATTTTGCTAAAGGTCGCCCCAGAAGCGGAAACCCAAGACCTCATAAGCACACAGATTGAGGTTGAGGTTAGCGACATTGATCCCTCGGTGGCCGTGCTCGGCCTACCTGGCTTCACCGTTAGAAATGCCAGCACTCATATGCGTGGACCGAGTGGCCAAACATTGATTATCGCCGGATTGATCGACAGCAAAAACTCCACCGTAATGAACCAGGTTCCGGGGCTCAGTCGCCTGCCGGTGCTCGGGCATCTTTTCCGCTCGACCCGGTTCAGAAACGATGAAACAGAACTTGTCGTGATGGTTACCCCTTACCTCGAGACTGATGACAGCCCGACGATTCT
>JAGXLT010000069.1 GCA_018334525.1 Gammaproteobacteria bacterium | reverse complement strand
TTTTTGTTCATAACCCATAATTCTACACCACTGCCAGCGGATTGGGCCCATGGCGCAGCGTTTTCTTACAGAAGTCCTAGCGGAGATGAAGGCGGATAAAGGCGAGCTCGCACTCGAGCGGGTTGCTGAGGAAATTGTACGTCTGCTGGAAGCGGGCGAGCAGACAGAGGTGCGCCGGTTTTTAGAATCGCTTGAGCTGGCCGATGTGGCATCGGTGATTGAGGAACTCCCTCAGGGCGACGATTTAACCGCGATCCGTCTGCTGTCTTTACATGACCAAGCGGAGCTCATTGGGCATTTTCGCGCGTCTGCGCAGGTCAGCGTTGCTGAGCGGTTGGGGAAGTGGGAGCTGGTTTCGCTCATGGGGGCGATGAGTCACGATGAGCGGGCTGATTTATTCAAACAGCTCGATGAAACCGCACAAGAAATGCTACTGCCTGCTTTTTCCAAGGCAGAGCGGGAAGATCTAAGACGCCTGGCCGCCCATGAAGAATGGACGGTCGGGTCGGTTATGACTTCAGATTATGCCGTACTTGCACCTGAGCTGACCTCCACCGATGCAATTACGGCATTACGGCGGCAGGCACTGGATGCAGAAACCATTTACTACGCCTACATCATTGGCGAATCGCGTGAGTTACTGGGCGTTATCAGCTTACGGGATCTGCTGACCGCACCGCCCAGGCAACGCGTGGCCGACATTATGGACACGGAACCGGTCTTGGTTCATGTCAATGATCCGCAGGAAGATGCTGCGCGGCGTGTGGCACGGTATGACCTGCTTGCTTTGCCAGTGCTTGATGCAGATGATCGGCTGGTCGGTATTGTGACGGCGGATGATGCAATGGATGTGTCTGAAGAGGAGGTCACAGAAGACTTCCATAAAGGCTCGACCATTCAGCGATTTGATATGTCGGTGGCCGATGCCACGATTACAAAGCTCTACCGCGCCCGAATTTTTTGGCTTGTGCTTCTGGTGTTTGGCAACATTTTCTCGGGTGCAGGCATTGCATATTTTGAAGAAACGATCGCAGCCCATCTTTCACTATTGTTCTTTCTGCCCCTGCTGATTGCCTCGGGCGGGAATGCCGGTACGCAGTCAGCCACGCTTATGGTGCGCGCACTGGCAACAGGCGATGTGCGGTTGCGGGATTTTGGGCGTTTACTGACCCGTGAAGTGGCCATTGCCGTTGCGCTGGGTGTGACCATGGCGGCAGCGGTATGGCTGATTGGTATTTGGCGTGGGGGGTTTGAAGTGGCCATTGTGGTGGCCATTGCTATGGTCACGATCGTATTACTTGGCGCATTGATCGGCATGTCGCTGCCATTTATTTTCGCAATCTTAGAGAAAGACCCAGCAGCTGCCTCCGGGCCTTTGGTGACTTCGCTGGCCGATGTGTTAGGCGTAATTATCTATTTCACGATTGCCTCTGTGTTGCTGATTTAACGATTTGTTGTAACGGTTCAAACGCCGCCGGCGTTGCCACCAATACTTCATGCCCATCGCTCAGCAAACGTGTCTGATCAATCGGCGCTGTCATGCCGCCCGCCTCCTCAACCATCAGCAAACCACCCAAGCAATCCCACGACTTCATATGGGGTTCGTAGTAACCAGCAAGATGTCCCGCGGCAAGTTCAGCCAGCATGAGGGCGCCGGACCCATTGCGATAGTGCAGACTGCCGGCTTCTGATATGCCTTGTATACAGTGGCCCAGCACGGCCGGGTCAGCCCAGGGGCTAGCGCCAATGGCCGTCATATTGCCCATCAGGGGCCGATTGGTCAGTGTTGTTTGTTGCAGATGATTAATCCAGAAACCGGCGCCTCGGGCAGCGGCGAAGTGCTGAGCAGAAACGGGAGCCAGGGTGACGGCGGCAACGGTGGTGTCTGCTTCCATTAGCGCAATGGCAATGCACCAATGGGGCAGACCACTGACAAAGGGTAATGTGCCATCGATCGGGTCAATCACCCAGGTGTATGCAGATTGGCCCGGTCTGCTACCGCCTTCCTCACCAATCACACCATCTTCAGGGAAGAGTTGTTTGAGTTTTTCACACAGGGCAGTCTCGATTTCCCGATCGGCCTGGCTCACCACATCCATGGGGGCGACTTTAGATTCTGTTACCAGGCTGTCCTGATCATTGAAATAAGTCAGGGCACTAACGCCGGCCGCGTCAATCAGCTCCAGCATTGCCTCGTAGCGGTCTACGGTTTCAGGTTTAAGTAAGGATGAGTGCATTGTTATGTCCACTCGGGACCAACGCCCGGCACTTTATATTCCTTGCGCAATGCTTTTATTAGGCTAAAGCAACAAATTGACAAAATAATGGCAACCGGAAAGCCAGCGGTTAGCGCAGCCGTCTGCAGACTGTCTAGGGCCTTTTCGCCGCCAACAATCAGTAAAGTCGCGGCCACCGTGCCCTCGGTAATTCCCCAAATAACCCGCTGGCGCTTCGGCGAGTGTTTTGCGCCGCGGGATATTAAAGAATCAATCACATAGGTGCCGGAATCGGAAGAGGTGATGAAATACGTCACAATTAAAAGCGTTGCCGCCGTCGAGGCAATGGTGCTCAGTGGCAGGGCATCAAGCAGTGCGTAGAGGGCGATGGTTACGTCGCTAGCAACCGCCGAGGCAATTGCCGGGTTGTCATTGAACAGTTCTATATGCAGCGCCGTGCCACCGAAAACGGACATCCACACAAAAACAAATAACGAGGGAAGCCCGAGCACGCCGATAATAAATTCACGAATGGTTCGCCCTTTTGAGATGCGCGCAATAAAGATGCCAACAAACGGTGACCAGGCAATCCACCACGCCCAGTAGAACATCGTCCAGTCTTTTTGCCATTCAGAACCGGTGAGCGCATTGGTTTGCAGGCTCATTTGAATGAACTGCTGAAAATAACCACCGATCGATTCCAGCAGAAATCGAATGATAAAAAGAGTGGGTCCAACTAATAAGACAAATATCATAAAGCTCAGCGCTAAGCCGAGATTGAACAGGCTCAGCCACTTTAAGCCACGGTCTAAGCCGGATATGACAGAAAACACGGCAAAAGTGGTGATGAAGGCGATGATGCCGACCTGCCACCAATGAGAGATTGGCATGCCAACCAATTGGTTAAGCCCGGTGTTGATTTGCATCGCGCCAAAACCCAGTGATGTGGCTAACCCGAAGAGCGTTCCGAAGATCGCTAAAATATCGATCAGGTGACCGATCGGGCCGTAAATACGGTCACCAATCAGTGGGTAGAAAATAGAGCGGATGGTCAGTGGTAGGCGGTGTCTGAAACTAAAGTATGCAACGGATAGACCTAAAACCACGTATACCGCCCAGGCATGCAGCCCCCAATGGAAGAAGGTATAAACCATCGCGTTGCGTGCCGCGGCTGCCGTTTCACCGGTTCCGGTTGGGGGGTTCTGGTAATGCAGAATGGGTTCAGCAACACTCCAGAAAACAAGCCCGATGCCCATGCCGGCGCTAAAGAGCATCGCAAACCAGGCAAGAAAGCTGAACTGCTGTGTGTCTTCGGGTTGGCCAAGCTTAATGCTGCCGTAGCGGCTTACTGCCAGCCATAGCAGAAACCCGATAAAAAATGTGACGGCAACCAGATAAGTCCAACCGAGATACTCGGTGATAAAGGCATTTAATGCATTAAAAGTAGTGGTTGCGATTTCCGGCAGCAAGACACCAAATCCGACAAAACCCATTACCATGCAGGCCGATGCGATAAAAACAGTGGGGTTAACGGTAGAGAAAAATGCGTTTGCCCGATACGGCCTTTTCATAATCGCTGCAGTATCCCGTGCAGTTCAGCGCTATCAATAATATGTCCGGCTATGGCGGCATCAAAGGCAGGACGCGATGCACCCGTGGGTAAGGTAAGTTCGCAATCTAGGGCATGCACAACAAACTGATAGGTGTGAGTGCCAGTGGGCGGTGTCGGGCCCATATAGCCGATTTTGCCAAAGGTACTGGTGCCGATAACCGCCTCTTTCGGGAAATGTAACGCATCAATATGCGTAATGGCCGCTGGCAGGTTCCACGCAAGCCAATGCGTGACGTTGCCCAAAGGGGAGTTTAAATCTTCAAGGGCCAGCGTAAGGCTGACTGTACGTGCCGGTTTGTCGTGAATATTAAGCGTTGGCATTCGATTTTCATTGCTTGCCGACACACTCCATGGCATTTCAGCGCCGTCTGCAAATTCCGGGCTGGTTAGTCGCAAAGACAACCTCCAGTACTTGTCAGTGATACCCTTCGCACCGAAGTATGATGCCTCTTATACTGAAATTTGTCAGCCTGAGTTGGAGCCTGTGGCGGTGTTGAAACGATTCTGCTCGCTTGTTTTTGGTTTATTGATGTTACTTTCGACGGGCTTATCGTTTGCCGCCGGCATAAGTCTGGATTTACAGCAACTGATGAATGAAGCGCCATTAACGGGCGCTAAAGCGACCGAGTACGGGCTTACGCATCACCGAATGATCATGGCAGATGGCACCGAGCTTCCGCTCAGACGCTGGGGGCCGGCGCCTGAGCGAAACGAAAAGCCGGCAGCGGTAGTGGTCGGTATCCATGGTTTTAATGATCATGCAGGATCTTTTATCTCGACGGCGAAAGCCTTAAATCAGCATGGCATTGCGCTTTATTCCTGGGATCAGCGAGGTTTTGGGGCGAGTACGACGCGTCCTGAATGGCCGGGGACTGAGGTGCTTGTGAAGGATGCGCGTTTTGCTTTGGAGGCGTTGCGCGCTCGTTACCCGGATCAGTCGCTGTATTTGATGGGGCTCAGCATGGGGGGTGCGATTGCCGCATTGATGCTCGAGGAGGATGCAGCAACTCAGCAGCTTGCGGGTGTGATTCTGGTGGGGCCGGCTGTGTGGGCGCGCTCAAAGATGCCGTGGTATCAGCAAGGCGCCTTATGGGTTGGAGAGCGAACCGCCCCGGATATGAAGCTTGCCAGTCGCACATTTGGAATTGACCCCACCGACGATCCCGCAGTTTTAGAACAGATTATTAAAGACCCCCTTCGAATCAGTGATACCCGAGTTGACGCGATCGGTGGAATCTCGAAACTGATGGATCAGGCGCTATCAGCGCTTCAGAAACTGCCGGCATTGCCAACACTTGTGCTTTATGGCGGTGAAGACGAAGTGATTCCGCACGAGGCTGCATGTGAGATGTTTCGAGCATTACCGGCATCCGACGCCTGGCGCGCTGTGTACTATCCCGATGGTTATCATATGCTCACCCGATACACGGGCTCACCTGCCGTTTTAAGCGACATTATCGCTTTCGTACAGAACGCCGATGCGGATCTGCCCTCAGGCCGAGAGGTGACTCGGGATCAGGCAATCAGTAGGCTTTGCGAGTAATCATGTCGGCGGCCTTCTCGGCGACCATCATCACGGCACCTTGTGTGTTGCCGGATACCATAGTGGGCATGACTGAGGCATCCGCAATCCTTAGTCCGCTTAATCCACGCACCTTGAGTTCCTTATCAACCACGGCCTGCTGATCATCCTCACGCCCCATCCGGCAGGTGCCGATGGGGTGATAAATCGTCTGGCCGGTTTCGCGGGCCCACTGAATCAGAGTTCGCGGATCATTCACCTGGATACCGGGGTTCATTTCTTCCACCAGTAAGGAATTTAATGGCGTTTGGGCAACGAGGTGCCGCGCCAATTGCATGCCCGAGGCCAGGGCGTTGGCATCATCACCGGCACTCAAAAAATTCGGACATATCGCAGGTGGCGTGGTGATTTGATTATCCACCGCGTGAATAGTGCCTTTGGACTCCGGCTGAAGTTGGGTGACCCCGATAGTCATGCCCGGGGTTTTGTCGAGTACGCGTTCTGCCGCATTGGCATAGCTGGCATCAACAATAAAAAACTGAATATCAGGGCCATACTTGGCGTAGGGCGTTGAGACAAAGCCATAAACCAATCCCGTGCCTAAGCTGAGAATT
>JAGXLT010000068.1 GCA_018334525.1 Gammaproteobacteria bacterium | reverse complement strand
TAAGCGAGATGGGATTACTGAGGATATGCGTTTCCATCGCGCCATCCTGGCTGCGACGCAAAATGAGTATTTTATTGGCTTTGGTGATTTTCTCGAAGTGCGAGTGCGAAGTTTAATTCGCACCGCTAGAATTAACACCGCTAGACAGGGCGATCTTGTCTATGAAGTGCAGCGCGAACATGAAGCGATTCATGCGGCTGTTGCTGCGCAGGATGCCGAAGCCGCTCAACACGCCGCGCAACAGCATTTGCAAAATGCGGCTGCGCGGCTGAGTTACTATCAGGCGGGTCAGACGCCGTAGCGCTTATCGAGCTCTAAATAAGCATCAGTGCCGATAATTTCTTCGCGCCCTTTAAAAGTGACCATGCGATCAGCCATGGCACCACTATCGCCATCCCGCGCAATCACAGCCAGCGTATCCTGCATGGCCTTAATCGCTGCGCGTTGTGTGTCGCTGGGAATAATAATAATGCTATAGCCGAGTTTCCCCAGCTGATCGGCTGGCATTAATGGCGTTTTACCACCATGGAACATATTAATGAGCTTTGGCTGAGGCAGGTCTTTCGCAATCTGCTCGATCTGCTCAATGGAAGTCGGTGCCTCAACAAAGATCACATCGGCGCCCGCGTCCATATACGCATGGGCGCGCTCCATGGTGGGCCCGTAGCCCTCAACGGCCAGCCCATCGGTGCGCGCAATCAGCACGCTGTCGGGGTTTTCCAAAGCATCTCTTACCGCTGTAATTTTTTGCGTCATCTCGCGCGTGGGCACGATAGATTTATCATCATAGTGTCCGCAGCGTTTCGGGAAAACCTGATCTTCCAGATGAAAGCCGGCAACGCCGGCCCGCTCAAAAGCGCGCGCGGTTTTTTGCGCGTTCAATGCATTCCCATGACCGGTATCGGCGTCGCCAATGAGAGGAATGCTGGTCACTTCCACCATTGACTCAAGTCTTTTAACGATTTCATCGAGGCTCATCAGGCCTAAGTCGGGAATACCGGTACTACGCGCAATGCCACCCCCTGTCGCATAAACCGCAGGAAATCCGGCCTGCTCAACGAGCCGGGCAGACAGGCCATCAAAAGCCCCAGGGGCAACCACAGGGGCATTATTTTCGAGCAGCTGGCGTAATTGACGGGCGGTAGACATGATTTTGCTCTCCTTGTCATTAGATTTGTGCGGGTATTGTCGCCTAAGTTGTTTATTACGCGAAATCTTATCATCGGTCATTCTGGAATTGCCGAGGTCGCAAACGGAAAACCCCACCCAAACATCGTGTTGCATGATCGCTGAACAAACGATTGGCTACAAAATGGATGGGGAGATTGAAAGTATGAGCAACGGACATCAGTACATCGGCGTTAATGACGCCAACACGGTTCACGTGAATAGCGTGGATCAATCAGACCGCAAGGTGCCGATCAATTTGCGTCAGTCAGGGCGAACCCCTGTTGAAATGCTGATTTCTACGCGAGTACGAAAATCACCCTATTGGCATCTTGCCCACCAGGCGGGTTGCTGGCGTGCAACCGTCTATAACCGCATGTATCACCCGCGTGGTTACGTTAAACCCGAAGACGGTGGCGCGATGGTTGAATATGACGCGCTCGTTAATCACGTCACCATGTGGAACGTGGCCGTTGAGCGTCAGATTCAGGTAAAAGGCCCGGATGCCGAAGCGTTCGTTGATTATGTGATTACGCGTGATGCCACCAAGATCAAGCCGATGCACGGCAAATACGTGATCCTGTGCAATGAAGACGGCGGTATTCTTAACGACCCGGTCTTGTTGCGCATCTCTAAAGATGAGTTCTGGTTCTCGCTATCCGATAGTGATCTGGAATTCTGGCTGCGGGGTGTGAATATCGCCAAGCAGTTCAATGTGAGCATTGCTGAAATTGATGTTTCACCGGTGCAGATTCAGGGGCCGAAGTCAGAGGATCTGATGGCCGATTTGCTGGGCGATGAGGTACGCGCTATTCCGTATTACGGTCTGATGGCCGGCAAAGTGGGTGGCCGCGATGTGATCGTGTCACAGACGGGTTTTACCGGCGAGAAGGGCTATGAGATCTATCTGCGGGATGCCACCCTGTATGCCGAAGATATGTGGAATACCGTGCTTGAGGCGGGCAAAAAACACAATCTGATGGTCATTGCCCCGGCCCATCACCGTCGTATTGCGGCCGGCATTTTGTCGTGGGGTCAGGACATTGATCAGGAGACCCTGCCCTTTCAGTGCAATCTGGCCTATCAGGTGCCGCGTAACAAGGCGTCAGACTACATTGGCAAGGCAGCACTTGAATCAGCGCGTGCGAAAATTGAAGCCGGCAAACCCCCGTTCAAGCTGAAAATGGTGGGCATTTCATTTGGCGGCCTGCCGATCACAGACTATGCGCCTGATTTTTGGTTGATCGCCAAGCCGGGTGGTCATGAAGCGATTGGCTATGTCAGCTCGCCCTGGTTTTCTCCGGAGTTGGAGACCAATATCGCACTGGCGTGGATCCCTGTTGAGATGTCAGAAACCGGCACGGAGCTGGAAGTCTGGCTGCCGGATGAGTACACCCAGGGTCTGCCTTCCAACCGGGTTCCCGGTCAGGTCCGAGAGGTACCGTTCAGACCGTCCGTTAATCCAAACGCCCGTGAGGTGGCAAAAACCCGCGGTCTTGATTACGCAGACTGATTAAGTGTGATGCAAAGGCTGCTCATCGCCTGACTCGGGCGGGGGCAGCCTTTTTCTTTGCCACCATTTATGCCCCTCGGCCACAGAGATAACCGGCAGGCTAACTACCACAGCAATCAGCCATTCGCGAATCCCCAATGGGTGGGTGTCAAATAAAAACTGCATAGGTGGAGCGTAGGTAAACGCCATTTGCGCCAGAATAATGACCCCGCCAGCCAGTGGAACGTAACGGTTACCAAAAGCCCCGGAAATATTGAACGAACTTTGGTGCAGGCGTCGTGCGGAAAAAAGATACCACACCTCAAATAAAACCAACGTGTTAACGGCCAGCGTCCTTGCCTCAGCCAACTCGGCTCCTTGTGAACGCTCCCATAGAAAAATGCCCATGGTGCCGATTACCATTGTTAAAGCGACAAAAATTAGCCGAGAGCCCATGCCCTGAGGAATTAAAGGCCCGTCGGCTGCTCGTGGTGCGCGTGCCATTACGCCTTTTTCGGCCGGCTCAAAGGCTAACGCCAGCGCCAGCGTAACCGCCGTAATCATATTGACCCACAGAATTTGCGGCGGCGTTATCGGTAACGTTAATCCGATAAAAACAGCGGCGACGAGTATTAACGACTGTGCGGCGTTTGTTGGCAGCATGAACAAAATCGATTTAACGATATTGTCGTAAATGACGCGCCCTTCACGAATCGCCGCTGCGATCGTGGCGAAATTATCATCTGCCAGTACAACCTCTGAGGCCTCACGCGCCGCATCAGTTCCCTGCTGGCCCATTGCCACGCCCACATCAGCGCGTTTAAGCGCGGGCGCATCATTTACCCCATCGCCGGTCATGGCCACGATTTCACCGTTGGCCTGCAATGCTTTAACCAGGCGCAGCTTATGCGCGGGAGAAACCCGGGCGAAAACCGATGCCTGATCCGCTTTCGTGGAAAATTCGGTATCGCTTAGCGCATCCAGCTCAACACCGGTTACGCCCCGTCCGGTATCTTCCAGGCCCAGCTGTTGACCGATTGCCGCCGCGGTGTGCGCGTGATCTCCGGTGATCATCTTGACGCGAATACCGGCTTGACGACAGGCGGCCACAGCATCAATCGCTGCTTCACGGGGTGGGTCGATGATTGCCACAAGGCCAAGCAGAGTCAGGTTCTTGGAGGGGTGTTCAAGACTAAGCTTAAAATCATTATGCGTTATCGTCTGTTCGGCAACTGCTAACAGGCGTAGGCCACGCTCGGCCATTGCCTCGGCTTTTTTGTGCCATTCGTCTTCATCGATGTCCTGGCATCTGGGAACAACCGCCTCTGGCGCGCCTTTGACAATTAATCGGCGCTCATCATTAAAGTCATGCAGGCTGGCCATGTAGCGATGCGCGGAGTCAAAAGGAATACCATCCAGGCGCGGGTGGTTTTTTCTTAACGCATTAGGGTCCAGATCAAGCGTTTGTGCATAAACTAGTAAAGCGGCTTCCATTGGGTCACCGCTGATTTTAAGGGTGTCGTCGTCATTCACGCTCACGGCGGCATCGCTGCAGAGGCTCACGGCTTCGCCCAGACGTTGCTCGGAGCCGTTTGCTATCGCCACCTCCTGCACAGTCATTTCATTACGCGTGAGGGTGCCGGTTTTATCAGAGCAAATCACCGTGATGGAGCCCAGCGTTTCAACGGCTGGCAGGCGTCGAATAATGGCATTGCGCCGCGCCAGGCGTTGTACACCGAGCGCCAGCGTGATTGTCATAATGGCTGGCAGGCCCTCGGGAATGGCCGCGACCGCAAGGCCGACGGCGGCCATAAACATCTCAACAGCAGAGAACCCGTGCAGCAGAACGCCGGAAACGGCCGTGATGGCACTAACGCTTAAAATAATGATCGAGAGCTGTTTGCCCAGGCGATTGAGCCGTCGCAGTAACGGTGTGGTCACGTTCTCAACATTAGCGAGCATTTCGGTGACTTGACCCAGTTCGGTGCGATCAGCGGTGGCGACCACCACGCCTGTCCCTTCCCCTGTTGCGACGAGCGTGCCGGCGTGCGCCATGCCGTGCCTGTCCCCGAGCGCCGCGTCAGCGTCGACTTTAGCGGCTGTTTTCTCGACGGGGACGGACTCTCCGGTTAATGCTGATTCGTCAATGGCAAGGCCACGCGCTGCCAAAATACGCACGTCTGCACTGATCAGCCCGCCCGGTTCTAAAATTAGAATATCGCCGGGCACTACTTCAGCCGCACTAATCGTTTCGCGCTGGCCGTTGCGACGGACCATCGCCTCTGGCGCCAGCATGCCGCGAATGGCATCCATCGCGCTTTCCGCTTTGCCTTCCTGAATAAAGCCGATTAGGGCGTTAATGATGACAACTAACGCGATAACAGCCGTATCAATCCAATGGCCAAGCGCTGCGGTGACGAGCGCAGCCGCAATCAGGACATAAATCAGGATGTTGTGAAACTGCGCGGCCAGGCGGGCCAGCCAGCCTCGTTGAGCCGGGGCGGCCGCGACATTGCGTCCATAATGCGCTAAGCGCTCAGCCGCCTCCTCATGGGTTAGGCCATCGCTGCGTGTATCCAGATGCTCGATGGCCTTTTCGGCCGAGTGGGCATGCCATTTGACCTGATCCGTCTGTTCTTCCACTACAATAACCCTGCTGATTGCACTGCAACATTGACAGGATATTGTACCGACGGTTCAGCCCTGAGGGATGCCCTCTCCATTAATGATACGTTTGCGAATGGCTGAGGACAGCTGCTCAAAGCCGATCACAGCCACCAGAATCAGCAGGATGATTGCCGCCGCTTGATCGTAGCGGAATAGGCGCATAGAGGTAGATAACTCCACGCCAATGCCACCGGCGCCTACAAGCCCGAGTGTGACTGCAGAGCGAATGGCCTTTTCCACGCTGAATAGTGAAGTTGCGGTCATCGAGGCAAAGCTTTCAGGAATAATCGCACCAAAGATAACAGACAGCCGACCGGCGCCGGTTGCCGTGAGTGCCTCGCTGGGCCCTTTGCCAACCTCTTCGAATCGTTCTGAGTAAAAGCGGGCCGCAAAGCCGATAGTGTCCATAATAATCGCTAAAATACCGGCTAGCGGGCCAAGCCCAACGGTTACCACAAAAATGAGCGCCCAAATCAGATCCGGAATGGTGCGCGCTACCGAAATCACAAATCGTGCGGCGGAGCGAACAATGCCGTTCGGCGCCGTATTGCGTGCCGCTAAAAGCGCTAGCGGTACGGATAACAGACAGCCAAAAGTAACCCCCACCACCGCGATATTGAGTGTTTCGAGCATTGCCCATGCCACGGATTCCTCCTT
>JAGXLT010000067.1 GCA_018334525.1 Gammaproteobacteria bacterium | reverse complement strand
TGAGTGCAATTATCTCGCCAATGGAGATATCCTCCGGCGGCCGGCCGAGCCGGTACCCGCCCCCGGGTCCGGGCGTACCGCGGACTAGGCCTGCGCGCCGCAGCCGCCAGAAAATCTGGTCGATATAAGACATCGAAATGCCCTGGCAGATTGAGACCTCTGCCAACGGTACAGCACCGGCGGCATTGTGAATGGCCAGGTGCATCAGTGCACTGACGGCATATCGACTTTTCGCGGACACACTTATCATCGCTATATTATGCCAGTCTTATAAGGCGTAATGGTGTGAAGATGATTCACAGGTCCATGGCCGTGACCGAGTGGTATCGCTTCATGCAGCGCGGCCTGCAGGTAAGCCTGAGCGCGCGCAATTGCATGATGCAGGGGCAGACCCCGCCCCGTCCCCTCAGCAATTGCTGAGGCCAGCGTGCAACCGGTGCCATGATCACTGGTGGTTTGAATTCGTTCGTGTTCCCATTGAATCTGCTCGGATGCTGAAACGAGTACATCAACGACCTTGTCGCCCGGCAAGTGCCCGCCTTTTAGCAGGACCGCATCGCAACCGAGTTCTAATAACGCATGCGCTGCGCCCTGCATCGCATCCGTTGTTGTGATTTCACGGCCAAGCAGTGCTTCCGCCTCCGGTATGTTCGGTGTAATCAATGCAGCTTTCGGAATCAGATATTGGCAGAGTGCCTGCATGGCTTCCTCGGGCACCAGTCGATCTCCACTCTGCGCCACCATAACCGGGTCGACTACCAACGGTACGCTCGGTGCCAATTCAGCAATTACTGTTGCCACGGCCTGTATCACTTCAGGTGAATGCAACATGCCCGTCTTCAGGCAATCTGCGCCGATATCCTCGAGTACCGAGCGCATTTGCGCCTCAATCATTGCCGGCGGCAGACCGTGCACGGCTTGAACCCCGAGGGTGTTTTGGGCGGTAACTGCGGTCACGGCAGTCATCGCAAACCCCTGTAGGGCAGTTACGGTTTTTATATCAGCCTGAATGCCAGCACCGCCCCCGGAATCGGATCCCGCAATAATTAAGATTCGTGAAACACTCATGCCTTGTCCTTATAGTTCGATTTCGCCGTGGGGCGATCCAATTTACCGGTACCCGTGCGGGGGAGCGAGTCCACAATTTGAATCACGCCAGGTTGTTTGAACCCAGCGAGCCGTTCCACTAAATAGGCTCGAATAGCCGCTATATCAACTACTTCGCTTACTGTAATCTGCGCCACGGGCGTCTCACCCCAGCGCTGATCCGCCACGCCAAACACGAGTGCTGAGCTTACCAAGGGGTGAGCGCATAACGCAGTTTCAATTTCTTCAGCAGAAATGTTTTCTCCGCCGGAAACAATGACATTATCAAGCCGCCCGACCACTCGTAGCTGCCCGCACTCATCTTCCCAGGCAAGATCGCCACTGCGTACCCATCCATCATCGGTCTGCCTTTCGCTGGTTGCCTCCGGGTCTCCAAGGTAGCCGGCGAACGCGTGTGGACTTCTCAGCCACAACTCCCCAATCTCTCCTGCCGGCAGGACGTAACCGGTGGCAGGCTCAACGATTTGATGGTCGCAGTGGAAAAACCCTGTGCCAATGGAATCCGCTTGCGCCTCTAAATCAGACAATGTGGCGCCCTCGTTACCGTTAAAACAGTTTGACGGCCCCGCCTCAGTTAGCCCGTAAGCCTGACGGATTGGGATACCGCGTGAGAAAAACGGTGCCATTGCGGCAGCCGAACACGGCGCGCCGGCGGTGGTAATCCCCTTGAGGCTGCTTAAGTCATAATCGGCGAAGCCCGACACCCCTGCTATTGCCTTGAGCATAGCCTCTACCGCGCCAAAATGGTTGATCTGATAACGCGAGACCAACTCCAGTACTGTCTGAGGCTCAAAGCCATTATGAATAACGACGCATCCACCTCCGTAGAGGACCGGTAAAAGCGTATTCCAACCTCCAATATGAAACAGAGGAAACAACAGCAGTTCGCGGCGGTTGGCCAGCCCTTCCGGTGCAGAAACGAGCAGCTCAATGGCATTCCAGATCATTTGCCGGTGAGTGACAACACAAATCTTCGGCAATCCGGTGCTGCCGCCGGTATGGACATACAGGCACTCCGCATCCATTGATAGCGGTCGATTACAATCGGCCGCCGGTTTCTCTGAATCAATCGCTGCTAATAGCTCAGATGTCAGAACAATATTTTCCAGCCCTGCCTGTTCCAGATGCTCTGCATAAGCCGGTGCGCTGATCGTTGTTTGTGGTTTGATCCGCGCCAAAAGCGCGCCCATTTCGGTCGGTGCAAGCCGATAGCTGACTGGGGCCACAACTAACCCCAGCTTTCCGCAGGCAAGGAACAATAAAACGCTGGCAACGGTGTTGCCATCGATTAGCGCGATCACATCACCTTGCTGTAGCCCATCGCTTAACAGGTGCTGAGCCAGCCTATTGGCCGCCTGATTTAAATCTTTATACCGCCAATGCGTGCCGGATTGCGCGTCAATTAATGCCAGTCGATCGGGGGTTAGCGCGGCACGGCGCCCTGCCCAATCACCCACCCAGCTCATTGGGCACTGGTCAACCATCATAGAAGAATTCATCATAGGGATATGATCGAGCTCGTTGATATCGGTGTCAATTTAACGCACACGCGGTTTAATAACGATCGCGATGACGTGGTTAAGCGCGCGGCAGCAGCCGGTGTCACTAAAATGGTACTCACCGGTACAAGCATTACCGAGTCTGAGACCGCTGCTTTGTATGCCGCCCAAACCCCCCCCAAATTCCGCAGCACCGCCGGTGTGCATCCGCATTATGCCAGCGAATGGGATACGCAGGCCTTAGTCAGACTGCGTGAACTGGCAATCCGGCCTGTTATCGGCGCCATTGGTGAGACCGGACTTGACTACAATCGTGACTTTTCACCAAGACCGGCGCAAAGAACCGCATTCGCAGCACAGTTGGGATTAGCCGTGGAACTGGGTTACCCGGTGTTCCTTCATCAGCGTGATGCAGAAACCGACTTTCTAGCCATACTCAACGAGTATCGGGCTGAGTTACCCAACGCGGTGCTGCATTGCTTTACCGGTGATAGGGCATTCCTTGAGCGGTGCCTGGAGATCGACTTAGCCATTGGTGTAACCGGCTGGCTTTGTGATGAGCGACGCGGCCAGGCGTTAAGGGCGTGTTTACCCGCCATTCCTTTGGCGCGCCTGATGATTGAAACCGATGCCCCTTTCCTTATCCCGAAAGATCTACCGGAAAAGCCGAAAGACGCTCGAAATGAACCGGCTTATCTGCCGCATATCCTGCAACAGATTACCGTCTTAAGGGACGAGCCGTTCGAGACGATCGCCCACGCTACGGCCGCTAACAGCATTGAGTTCTTCGGCTTCTAACTGATCCATCCAATCGATGGCCCGATCGATCACCTCTATGCCCGCCCCCTTGTGTGCCGCCCCCTCGCTGAGCATGCGCCGCCACGTTTTAGCCCCTGGCTGCCCCTGATACAAGCCAATCAGGTGACGAGTAAACCGGGATATCGGTACATCGGGCTGTCGTGTTTCGAGAACATACTCACGGTATGCCAGAGATACTGAGCGTCGCGTGACGTTCGTCGCACCCGGGGCTCCGAAAACCTTTGCATCGGCATCTGCGAGAATCCAGGGATCATGATAGGCCGCGCGACCAATCATCACGCCATCCAGATCCTCTACCCATGGCGTTGCCTCGGCAAGGGTTTTTATCCCCCCGTTCAGCACAACCGGCAGGGTCGGAAAGGCTGTTTTTATGGCAGTGACATAATCGTAGCGAAGCGGCGGCACCTCTCTGTTTTGCTTGGGTGACAAACCCTTAAGCCAGGCTTTTCTTGCATGAACGATTAACGCGGCTGCACCTGCTTGAACCATGTTTTCAGTGAAATCATGAAAGGCCTCATAGCTGTCCATTTCATCAACGCCAATGCGTGATTTGACGGTAACAGGCAGCGAACACGCAGCGCGCATTGCCGCAACTAACTCAGCGACATATTCCGGCTCTTTCATCAGACAGGCGCCAAAGCGCCCTGCCTGCACTCGATCACTAGGGCAGCCAACATTCAAATTGACCTCATCATAGCCCCAGTCTGCTGCTAAAGCTGCGCCATGCACCAAATGCTTTGGCTCACTGCCGCCCAACTGCAGAGCTAATGGATTTTCGGTTGGATGATGCTTGAGAAAGCGCTCCGCACCGGCATGCCAAAGTGCCTGCGCGGGAACCATTTCGGTGTAGAGCCTCGTGTGTTGGCTGATGAGGCGCAGCAGGTAGCGACAGGATGAATCGGTCCAATCCATCATCGGTGCAACTGATAAACGCAGGTCCAAGTGTGTCATTTCTATTACTATTGCTTGTGTATCAACAGATTGGCAAACTGCCTGCGGCTAGTACGGAATCGAAATTCATGCCTGATTTGCGCTTTTATACCACGTCTGAATGCCACTTGTGCGACCAGGGCTGGGCATTGCTAAAACCTATTGCAGAGCGAAAAGGCTTGTCTGTTCAGCATATCGATGTGATGGACGATGCAATCGCTGAGGAACAATATGCTGAGCGCATACCGGTTATTACGCAACAGCAGCGCTCTGAGGTACTTAGCTGGCCGTTTACCTCCGAGGATATCTATCGATGGCTGATGTGATCAGGAAATCTACCCTGTTGGCTCTGGTGTTTGCCTTTCTGGCTGCGGGTTCCGTATTAGCTCGCCCGTATGATGGTGTGTGGGTGCGCGTTGATATCGCTGCAGAGCGCACTGAAGTCTGGCGCGGTGAAGAGCAGGTAATGGCGTTTGACGGTGTTGCATTCGGGCGCGGTGGTGCATCCAGGCTTCGTTTACGTGGCGGCAAAGAAACGCCGTTAGGCAGTTTTCAGATCAATCGCATCAATCGTGAAAGCCAATTCCATATATTTCTTGGGATAAATTACCCCACGATGTCGCATTTTTCTGAAGCACGCGCACTGGGAATCATTGACGATAAAGAATTCAGTGCCTCTATCGAGTATGCGAGCCGGACGGGAAATCTGCCACAGGATGGGTCGCTGGGCGGGTATATCGGGTTGCATGGAATCGGTCGCGGCGACCCGGATATTCACCAGCGTTTTCATTGGACGCAGGGTTGTATCGCGATGACCAACAGTGAAATTGAAGAACTAGCGGAATGGGTCGGTATTGGAACTCCTGTCATAATCGAGTAACCATTATCGCGATGTAATGTTAAGATCACGTTTGAACATGTTCAAAACCGCAAAAAAGGAGTCAGAATAATGGTGAAATCTTTGGGTACGATCGTAAAACTGAGTGTTGTTACTGCCGCTTTAGCACTGCTTGCCGGCTGTGCGAGTCATGGTTCGGTTGACGGCGATCTGGCATCACAGCTTGCCGAGATCCGTGCAACCGCGAATAGCGCAATGCAGAATGCCGACGCTGCGCTCTCCACAGCTGAAGCCGCACAGGCAGCTGCCGAGGACAACAGTGAAAAGATTGATCGGATGTTTGAGCGGTCAATGTACAAATAAGCGGTCTCTGACCGAATTCAAAAGCCCTGCTCCAGCAGGGCTTTTTTTATATCTGTCGGTCGGCTGACTTTCTCTGGCATGCCGATTGCAGCATCAACCGCAGATTTAAGCCGCTCGTGATCAATACGCACATCACGCTGATCAATTAAGCCGGCAATAGTTAATACGGCTTCATTCAACGTTGGTGGTTTTACCGGATCAAAAGCATTTTCTGCTTCTGGTGGAAGAACGGGGTGTGCTTCCACATAGAGTTCACTATCCACCCAACCGGCTTTCACCGGTTGATTGACGATCTGCACCGTCGTTCCGACAGGAACGCGACCAAACAATGACTCAACATCCTCCGGAAACATACGAATACATCCGCTTGTTACGCGCATTCCGATGCCTCGAGGCTCATTGGTCCCGTGAATCAAATAAGTCTTCTTCTTCCC
>JAGXLT010000066.1 GCA_018334525.1 Gammaproteobacteria bacterium | reverse complement strand
GGAAGATCGTGCGACGTTGCGCATATCCAGCCAGCACATAGCCAATTGGCTACATCACGGCGTGGTCGATAATGATCAGGTGATGGCCGCCATGAAGCGAATGGCGGCGATTGTGGACCAGCAAAACGTGGGTGACCCGACGTACCACCCGATGGCGCCGGGTTTCGATGGCATTGCATTTCAGGCCGCTTGCGATCTCGTATTCAAGGGCCTTGAGCAGCCAAATGGCTACACAGAGCCATTGCTGCATGCGCATCGTTTGGCGCTAAAAGCGCAGGGGTAAGCGCTTTGTTCACAATACTATTGCCTGCGCAGCAGTAATATGGTCTAGTCTGCGGTCAGACCAATCGTTGTTCCGATGATTTTTCGGGCTGCTATGGTTTAAAGCGGCGGATGTAACATTCCGCGACTTGTCTAGTATGAGGAGGAGCTCAGAATGACTGATTCCAAGATGGAAACAAAAGCAGTAGAAACCGTCGCGCAGACGGATTCGTCTCGTCGTAAATTTTTGAAAGGGGGCCTACTGGCCGCTGGTGGTGTAGCCACTGCTGGCACCGCCATTGTGGGCGCACCTTACGTTAACGCGCAGTCGCCAATCGTTTTAAAAATGCAAACGGCTTGGGGCGGTGGCAATATTTGGAATGATTTCGCGCGTGAGTATGTTGAGCGCGTTCACAGCATGTCGGGTGGTCGTATTCAGATCGATCTATTACCGGCTGGCGCCATTGTGGGAGCCTTCCAGATAATGGATGCAGTCAGCGACGGCATCTTAGATATCGGTCACGATGTGCCGGTTTACTGGTACGGCAAAAACAAAGCGGCCTCACTGTTCGGCACTGGCCCGGTTTGGGGCGGAAACGCGAACAACATGATGTCCTGGTGGTACGCAGGCGGCGGTAAAGAACTCTACGAAGAGCTGACTCAGGATATTATGGGTCTGAACGTCGTAGGTTACTTTGGCTTCCCAATGCCATCTCAGCCATTTGGCTGGTTCAAAGATAGTGACGTTACCACGGTAGAGGATATTCAAGGTCTGAAGTATCGGACTGTGGGTCTGGCTGCTGACTTGCTACAAGAGATGGGTATGGCGGTTGCACAGCTACCTGGTGGCGAGATTGTGCCGGCCATGGAACGGGGCGTTATCGATGCGTTCGAGTTCAACAACCCGTCCTCCGATAGTGATTTTGGCGCCCAGGATGTGGCTAAGAACTACTATTTGGGTTCCTATCATCAAGCCAGTGAGTCATTTGAGTGGTTGTTCAACCGCGACATGCTTGAGAGTCTCGATGACGACCTGCAGGCAATTCTTGTGCATGCGGTTGAAGCAGCTTCTACGTCCAATACGGCGACTGCGCTGGATCGCTATTCAGCCGATCTTGAGTTACTGCAGACTGAATCCGGCGTAACCGTTCACCGGACTTCTGATGAAATCCTCGCAGCACAGCTGGAGGCCTGGAGTACGCTTATTCCTGGTTTGGAAGAAGACGAGTTTATGAGTCGAGTCATGGACAGTCAGAAAGCCTGGGTCGAGCGTACAGTGTTCTATGAGCTGATGAACCAACCGGATCTGCAGCTGGCTTATGAGCACTTCTTCCCCGGCCGGCTCAACATGTAAGGCGAGCCAATTGCCATATAATCTGCCCCGGTTCTCTAGAGCCGGGGCAGCTTTATTTAACCTAGTTAAATAAGAGTAGTCTATGCTTCAGGTCATTCACACTATCGATCGATTTACGACATGGGTCGGACGTAGCTTTGCTTGGCTGATCTTACTTATGGCCTTTGGAATGGGGTACGAGGTATTGTCGCGCTATTTGTTTGGCGCGCCAACGGCATGGGCCTATGACATGTCTTACATTCTTTACGGCACTCTATTTATGGTGGGTGGTGCCTACACTCTCTCTCGGAATGCGCATGTTCGTGGTGACTTCCTTTATCGACTCTGGAAGCCTCGGACACAGGCTACCGTAGAGCTGACTCTTTACCTCTTATTCTTCTTCCCTGGCATTCTAGCGCTGGTATTTGCCGGCGGAAAATATGCCTCTCGTTCCTGGCAGTACATGGAAACGAGTGTTTTCTCTCCGGCTGGCATACCGATTTTTCACTTTAAAACGATGCTGGTTGTTGGTGGTGTTTTGATGCTAATTCAAGGCATTGCCCAGGTATTTCGTTGCCTTGTGTGTCTTCGGACCGGCGAGTGGCCAGCTGATGTTCGTGATGTCACCGAGCTCGAAGATCAGCTCCTTGAACAAGCAAATCAGAGTGATGGAAATAACCCTTTGGATAATGCATCGACAATTGGAGGCAATGAGCGATGAGTGATCCCCAAATCGGGATTTTAATGCTAGGGATCTTCATTCTCTTCATCTTCTTTGGCTTCCCTATCGCTTTTACATTGATGGCTCTGGGAATAGCCTTCGGTTATTTCGCCTACTTCGATGCCGGTCGCATGTGGCGTGGCTACGATCGCCTGGTTGAACAGGGCGCAGAGGGCTGGCAGGTCTGGCAGGCCTATTTCGAAGGTTTTTTGAATAACCGCATATTTGATTTGTTCGTCAACCAGACGTACTCGGTGATGGCGAATGAGGTACTCACCGCGGTGCCTTTGTTTTTGTTTATGGGCTATATCGTTGAGCGCTCCAATATTGTTGAGCGGCTCTTCTCAACGTTATATATCGCTGCACGCCGGGTGCCTGGCGCTATGGCCGTTGCGGCACTTATTACATGCACCTTGTTTGCAACAGCAACTGGCATTGTCGGTGCAGTAGTCACGTTGATGGGGCTGCTTGCCCTGCCGGCCATGCTCAACGCTCGTTATAATACGTCGTTTGCCTCGGGTGTTATTTGTGCTGGCGGTACGCTTGGCATCCTTATTCCGCCCTCCATTATGTTAATTGTTTACGCCGCGGCAACGGGGACTTCTATCGTTCGGCTTTATGCGGGTGCATTGTTTCCCGGGCTTCTGCTGGCGGGTCTATACATTACCTATATCGTAGTGCGAAGCATTCTGCAGCCATCGGTGGCGCCGAAACCAACTGACGACGAAGTTGGTGATGTTCCCATCGGTAAATTAGTGATCATGATCCTCACCTCCTTTGTACCGCTGGCGGTGTTGATTATGGCGGTGCTGGGTTCAATTCTGTTTGGTCTGGCTACTCCCACCGAGGCCGCATCAGCTGGTGCTTTAGGTGGGTTGGGATTAGCCGCAATTTATCGGGCACTGACGTGGGATAAACTGCGCGACTCGGTGTATCTCACCCTTAAAACCACAGCGATGGTGTGCTGGTTATTTGTGGGGTCGTGGACTTTTTCGTCGGTGTTTTCTTATTTGGGTGGAGAGCATCTAATCACTGAGTTTGTGGTTGGGCTTAACCTTAATACGATTACGTTCCTTATCCTTGCGCAGCTCATTATCTTTATACTCGGTTGGCCGCTTGAGTGGTCGGAAATCATTATTATTTTCGTCCCAATCTTTTTGCCGCTATTAGAGATTTTTGGAGTTGATCCACTGTTTTTCGGTATCTTGGTGGCGTTGAATTTGCAGACGTCATTCCTGACCCCACCGATGGCAATGTCAGCCTACTACTTAAAAGGAATAGCACCGCCCGCGGTGCAATTGATACAGATATTTAAGGGCTGTATGCCATTTCTGTTCTTTGTGATCGTCGCGATGGTAGTGCTTTATCTATTCCCGCAGATTGTCTTCTGGCTGCCGGATACCGTGTATGGTTAAGCGTATTGAGATTGGCGAGCCAGCCAACTTAACCGCGAGTGAGATTATTTATCAGTTAGCTGAAGGGTCTTTGTCAGCGGAGGCGGTCACTAAGGCGTGCCTTGCCCGAATTGAGGCGCTTGAACCGAGTGTTCATGCGTGGGCGCACTATGATTCCCAGCTGGCTCTTATGCAAGCCAAGGAAGCCGACCGCCGGCGCATGCAAGGGTTACCGTTGGGGCCTTTGCATGGTGTTCCGATTGGTCTGAAAGACATTATTGATGCCCGTGGTCTGCCAACTGAAAATGGAACACCGTTGGACGCCGGTAATCGCCCCTTGGAAGATGCCACTTTGACGCGGCGCTTGCGTAACGCTGGTGCCGTTATTTTGGGTAAGACGGTGAGCTCCGAGCTGGCTTATTTTCATCCTGGACCGACGACTAATCCTCATGATCCAAACCGAACGCCGGGCGGTTCCTCTAGTGGATCAGCTGCGGCGGTTGCCGCCGGCATGGTGCCCTTCGCTGTGGGTACGCAAACCAATGGCTCGGTTATAAGGCCTGCTGCATTCTGCGGGGTTGTCGGTTATAAACCCAGCTTCGGGGCCGTACCGCGAACTGGCGTGCTCAAGGCTGCGCAATCTCTCGATCATGTCGGGTTTTTTGCTCGTAGTGTTGAGGATATTGCGTTGGCAGCATGCGTGATGGGCCCTGACGATAAAGATGCGGGCTGCACCATAAATCCGGGGCCTTTACTAGAGACGGCTCTATCTGATCCATTGGTGGCTCCGGATCTCGCGATGGTTTACACACCCTTTCGTAAGCGTCTCGACGAAACAACCCTAGCTGGGCTTGCTGAAGTAGTTGATGTGCTCGGTGAGCATGCCACCGAAACTGAGTTACCCGAAGTCTTCGGTCGGGGTGCGGGTTGGCTTGCAACGATTATGGCCTCCGAGATGGCTCGGAACTTAAATCACTATGTCGAGCGCGGTTCTGATCAGATTAGTGACGCGTTTAAAGCGCTGATGGATCAAGGTAACAGTACTCTGGCAGTCGATTATTTGGCGGCCCGAGACATGCAGCAAGTGTTAGTTGATTCGCTTGATCCGTTATTCGAACGGTTTGATGCCATCATGACACCAGCTGCAATTGGCGAAGCGCCTGCCGATCTGACCTCAACGGGTGATCCGATTTTTTGTACGTTATGGACGTTTTGTGGGCTGCCGGCAATTACACTGCCGATATTGACGGGTTCAAATAATATGCCGGTGGGTGTGCAGCTAGTGGGCCGGCGTGGACAAGATGCAAAATTGCTGAGAACTGCTCGTTGGGTACTTTCCCAGTGTAGCGCCGAAGAGGAGGCAGAGTGATGACTGACCGAGTAATGGCGATTATTGGTTTATTAATGCTATTCGCATTTCTTATTGTTGTTCCTTTGCTGGTTCCGCATATTGATCTCATGATCGTTATTGGAGCTTGTGCCATCCTGGCAACTTATGATGTCTGGCGTCATTTGGCAGGTAAGAAAAGCTAGGTTTTAATTATATGGCGTTCCAACAAAAAAACCCGGCTCAAGGCCGGGTTTTTTTATGCGATGACAGCATGCGTTTAAGCAGCTTGCTGTGACCGCTGCGCAAGCCCTCTCAACACAAAGTGCAGGATGCCGCCGTTACGGAAGTATTCCCACTCCGTTGGCGTATCGATACGCACTCGTGCTTCAAAGCTTTTCACTTCGCCATCAGGCGTAACAGCGCGAACCGTCACGGTGCCCGGTTCATCGTCCAGATTGCCGACGCTAAAGGTTTCCTCGCCGGTAAGGCCCAGGCTCTCCGCATTTTCTCCTTCAGGGAACTGAAGCGGTACAACGCCAAAGCCTACGAGGTTGGAGCGATGAATTCGCTCATAGGTCTCGGCGATAACAACCCGAACTCCCAGCAAGGCAGTGCCTTTGGCGGCCCAGTCACGGCTTGATCCCGTGCCGTATTCTTTACCGGCGAGGACGACCAATGGCGTTTCATCGGCTTTATAACGCATGGCTGCATCATAAATTGAGGTTTGCTCACCGGTAGGGAAGTAGGTTGTCCAGCTGCCCTGTGTGCCGGGTGCCAGTTCGTTTTTAAGCCGAACATTAGCAAATGTGCCGCGCATCATGACTTCATGGTTGCCGCGACGTGAGCCGTAGCTGTTGAAGTCTTGCGGCATGACCCCGAGTGCCTGCAGGTACTGGCCTGCGGGGCTGTCGGGCTTAATCGCACCGGCAGGGGAGATATGGTCAGTGGTAATCGAATCGCCCACTTTTACTAGGCAACGGGCCTGTTT
>JAGXLT010000065.1 GCA_018334525.1 Gammaproteobacteria bacterium | reverse complement strand
ATGGTGCCAGGCAGCGCCACTGCGCAATTCAATCTGCGCTACTCACCGGCCTCTACCCACACCGATTTAATTCATCGTATTGAAGCAATCGCTCATCGCTATGCCAGTAAAAATGAAACCGCACTGGCGTGGCATCTATCAGCCGAACCATTCAGCAGCCAGCCCGGTCCGCTGCGGGATGCCGTGATGCACGCCGTTCAATCCACTTGCGGTATAGAAGCTGCGGCGAATACCGCCGGCGGCACATCCGATGGCCGGTTTATTGCACCGCTAGGTGCAGAAGTGGTTGAGCTTGGCCCGGTTAATGCCAGTATCCATCAGGCCAATGAATGCATTGATGTTGCTGAACTGAATCAGCTATCGAATTTGTACGAGGCTACTCTGCTTCGCCTGGCGGCAGTTGTCCACGAGCAAGATCAATAAGCCGCAGGGCAGCGGCCCGCCCGCTATGCCAGGCGCCCTCAACCCGGCCATCAGTTACCCAGTCGCCGGCACAAAGCAGGCCTGAATCCCCTTCAAGATAACCCTGGGGCTCAGCCAACGGAGATGCCGCTCGCGCGAACCGCCAGCGATGAGCGATCGTGTCTGCTATCTCCAAAGGCCCCGGATGCAACGCCCTGAATGCATCAACAAGCGCAGATGTAACCGAATCCGGAGACGCCTCGATATGCGTCTGGCTCCACTGGGCAGTTGCGTGCAGAATCCAGACCTCCGGTACCGCTTCACGGCCGGGCCGCGAGCCCGAGCGCGCAATCCACCCAAGCGGGCCGGTACTCGGGAAACCCGCATCAAATTTAGCCCCGGTCGGAGAACCCAGCACCAGCCCCAGCGACCAGCACGGATTCATCCGTACGTTTGCCGCCTGCGCCGCTAACGCCGGGCTGGGCTCTGCCAGCAAAGACTGTGCCTGCGGCGCGGGGGCAGTAATGAGCAAATAGTCGAAATCACCTACCGGTTGGCCCATCCGATCCCGAACTACCCAGCCGGTTAACTCGCGCACGATCTCGGCGACATGAACCTCAGTCCGAACGTCCAAATCTTTAGCTAAATAGCGGGCAATACTCGACATTTTTGGGGAAGAGACGAAGCGACGCTGAGCTCGTGCAGGCTGTCTTTCCGGCAAAACCATCGGTGTAATGGCCCACTCAGCTGCCACCTCGGCATTTATCCAGTCCGCCACCTGATCTTTAAAAACGCTGTCTTGTGCGGTGAAATATTGCGCGCCCAGATCAATCGATCCATGGTCGGTGCGTTTACTGGAGGTACGCCCGCCCGGGCCGCGCCCTTTTTCAAAAATGACCGGTGCTAAACCAGCCTGACTTAACAGGGCGCCTGCTGCCAGACCCGCGATGCCAGCACCAATCACCGCAACACGCATTAGCCCGCACCGCGCAAACCGAGTACATCTTCCATATCATACCGACCGGGGGTTTGCTGTTTTAACAACCACTGCGCCGCACGCAGTGCGCCGCGGGCAAACGTATCGCGGCTGCTTGCCCGATGGGTTAATTCAATCCGCTCACCGTCTGCAGCAAGCATAACGGTATGCTCACCCACAATATCCCCGGCACGAATGCTCTGAAAAACTGATGCATCCAATGCCTCCAGATCACGCGCTTTTGCCACCACCTCGCCCAGTCTTAATGCAGTGCCGGAGGGGGCGTCTTTTTTATGCCGATGATGCGCCTCGGTAATCGCAATATCGTAATCGGCCGATAACGCCCCAGACGCGATTGCTGCCAGCCGTAAAAGCAAAGTCACACCGCTACTATAATTGGCAGCAAAAACGATCGGCAGCCCCATTGCAGTGGCATCCAACGCCGCGAGGGCCTCCTCATCAAGCCCCGTCGTTCCGATAACCATGGGTGTGGCCGTGCGCTCTGCCGCCAACAGGTTTTCCTGCAGAGCCGCTGGCAGAGTAAAATCGATTAATACATCACTGTGCTCGGCAACAGCCTGCGCGGAATCCTGAAGCGGCACACCGAGTGGATGGCCAATACCCAGCGCTTCACCGGCATCCTGGCCGACTAGGGCATTGCCGGCCCGCACCCCCGCACCGCTGAGTACCAGATCATCAGACGCAGCAATAAGGCGGATCAAGCTTCGCCCCATGCGCCCATTTGCGCCAAGAATGCCAATGCGGGTCATTTAAAACTTCATCCCTTCAAAAAAAGACTTCACCGAGTCTACCCAGGAGCTGCCGCGCGGCGTGTGGTGTTCCCCACCCTTTTCCAGCGTTTCTGACAGCTCTTCAAGCAATTCCTTCTGCCGTGCATTCAGGTTTACCGGTGTTTCTATCATGACACGGCACAACAAATCACCCTGTCCGCCGCCACGAACCGGTTTTACGCCCTTACCCCGCACCCGAAAGGTCTTGCCGGACTGTGTGCCAGCGGGAATTCGCAAGGTGACCCGTCCACCCAACGTTGGCAGTTCAATTTCCCCACCTAATGCGGCTGTCGTAAAGGCAATCGGGATTTCGCAGCGCAAATCGGCCCCATCGCGGGTAAATATCGGATGCGGCTTAACGGCCACTTCAATATACAAATCACCCGGCGGCCCGCCTTTTTCTCCGATTTCCCCTTCCCCGCTCAGCCGAATACGATCTCCCGTATCCACACCGGCAGGAATCCGCACATGCAAGGTTTTGTGGTCGGGTACGGTGCCGGCGCCGCCGCATTTTTTACATGGATCCGAAATAATCTGCCCGGTACCACTGCAGCGCGGGCAGGTTTGCTGAATAGAGAAAAACCCTTGCTGAACCCGCACATCACCATGCCCGCCACAGGTCGGGCAGGTTTCCGGCTCACTGCCTTTCGCTGCGCCGGAGCCTTCACATTCCGTACAACGCACCTGAGTCGGAATACGGATATCACGTTCAACACCCGCCACCGCCTCTTCTAGCGTCACTTCCATGCGATAGCGTAAATCGGCACCCCGATAAGCACGCGGCCCGCCGCCGCGGCCACCGCGGCCGCCACCGAAGATATCCCCAAACACATCAGAAAAGATATCTGAAAAATCAGCGCCCTGGCCGCCCCCACCGAAACCGCCGCCACCCATGCTCGGGTCAACGCCGGCGTGACCAAACTGATCATAGGCAGCTCGTTTTTGCGCATCCATTAGGGTTTCATAGGCTTCCTTGCCTTCCTTAAACCGACTCTCAGCATCAGCATCACCCGGATTACGATCCGGGTGATACTTCATTGCCAATCGCCGATAGGCCTTTTTAATATCCGCCTCTGAGGCGTTCTGAGCGATGCCCAGTACTTCATAGTAATCGCGCTTTGCCATTAACCTTCCGCCTTATCGGCTATTTTTTCTCTTCGTCGTCCTTTACTTCCTCGAACTCGGCATCAACCACATCATCCTGATTGGTGCCTTCCCCTTCGGCCGCGGCATCGCCCTCAGCGCCCTGATAGAGCTTCTCAGCTAAAGTACCCGAAGCAGCGGCCAGCGCCTGTGCCTTGGCGTCAATGTCAGCCTTATCGCTGCCCTGCATCGCCTGCTCAGTCTCGGCAATGGCATCTTCTACCGCCTTTTTCTCTTCATCACTGGCCTTGTCGCCAATCTCGCTCAGGCTCTTACGCGCTGCATGCACCAGATTGTCGGCCTGATTACGGGCCTCAACCAGCTCACGGGCCTTACGGTCCTCTTCAGCATGACTTTCCGCATCGCTCACCATCTGCTCGATCTCTTCATCAGACAGTCCACTCGAGGCGCGAATCTGAATCGACTGCTCCTTACCGGTGCCCTTATCTTTCGCGGTCACATGCAGGATGCCGTTTGCATCGATATCAAAAGTCACCTCAATTTGCGGCATGCCCCGGGGTGCAGGCGGAATATCGGTCAAATCAAACTTACCAAGCGACTTGTTATCTGTCGCCATTTCCCGCTCGCCCTGCAAGACATGCACAGTCACTGCGCTCTGGTTATCGTCTGCAGTCGAAAAGACCTGATTCGCCTTGGTCGGAATCGTGGTGTTTTTCTCGATGAGTTTCGTCATCACACCGCCCAGCGTTTCAATACCCAGCGACAGCGGGGTCACATCCAACAGCAGAACGTCTTTCACATCACCGCCGAGCACGCCGCCCTGAATGGACGCGCCAATGGCTACCGCCTCATCCGGGTTCACATCCCGACGGGGCTCCTTACCAAAGAACTCAGCCACTGCCTCCTGGACTTTCGGCATCCGTGTCTGGCCGCCCACGAGAATGACCTCGTCAACTTCGCTGGCGCGCAGCCCGGCGTCTTTAAGCGCCACCTCACACGGCTTAATGGTGCGGCTAACCAGCTCATCCACCAAGCTTTCCAGCTTGGCACGTGTCAGTTTCAGATTAAGATGCTTCGGCCCGGTCTGATCGGCCGTAATGTACGGCAGGTTCACCTCGGTCTGCTGCGAAGACGACAGCTCAATTTTGGCCTTCTCAGCAGCCTCTTTGAGTCGCTGCAGTGCCAGACGGTCGCTGGAGATATCAATCCCCTGCTCCTTTTTGAACTCACTCATCAGATAATCGATGATGGCGCGGTCAAAATCTTCGCCGCCCAGGAAGGTATCGCCATTGGTCGACAACACCTCAAACTGGTGCTCGCCCTCGACCTCTGCAATTTCGATAATTGACACATCAAAGGTTCCGCCACCCAAATCGTAAACGGCAACCTTCCGATCGGCGCCCTTTTTATCAAGCCCATAAGCCAGGGCTGCGGCCGTTGGCTCATTGATGATGCGCTTTACATCCAAACCGGCAATCCGCCCGGCATCTTTTGTGGCCTGCCGCTGCGAGTCATTAAAGTAAGCGGGCACGGTGATCACGGCCTCGGTAACCGTTTCGCCCAGATAGTCCTCAGCTGTACTCTTCATCTTCTGCAGTACGCGTGCGGAAATTTCAGGCGGTGCCATCTTTTTACCACGCACTTCAATCCATGCATCGCCATTGTCCGCTTTTACAATGCTGTAAGGCATTTCGCGCACATCGCGCTGCACCACGTCTTCTTCAAACTTACGCCCGATCAGGCGCTTAATGGCATGCAGGGTGTTTTCGGGGTTGGTGACGGCCTGGCGCTTCGCCGCTGCGCCAACGAGTACTTCGCCATCTTCACTAAAAGCCACCGTTGATGGGGTCGTGCGGGCGCCTTCGGCATTTTCAATCACACGCGCAGAGCCCCCTTCCATCACGGCAACACAGGAATTGGTGGTTCCCAGGTCAATACCAATAATCTTGCTCATTACTAAAGCTCCTCAAATTAAATTCGGTCTATTTACGAAATGGGGTCGGTGTCACTGTTTTTCAAGTGGAAGGCTCAGGCGCCTTCGCCACCACCACCATGGCGGGTCGCAATAAGCGATCGCCCAGCTGATACCCTTTTTGAATCACGCTAATCACCGTGTTGGGCTCTGCATCGTCTGTGGGTTGCGCGGCCATCGCCTCGTGGGCCTCAGGGTCAAACTTTTCACCCAATGGCTCAAGCGCAACAATATTAAATTTATCAAGTGCTTGATCAAACATCTTAAGTGTTAACTCAGCACCTTCAGCTAGTTTTTCAACGTCAGCGCCGGCCTCAGAGGCCGCCTGCACACCCATCTCTAGACTGTCTTTAACGGCTAGCAGCTCACTGGCCATTCGCTCTAAAGATTGTTGCCGCGCTTGTGCAACATCGCGCTCTGCGCGCCGGCGCAGATTTTCCATTTCCGCACGCGCTCGAAGGTACTGATTCCAGTTTTCTTCAGCCCGTGCCTCAGCAGCAGCAACCGGATCTTCCTGAGCGGTGTCCTCGGTGGGCTCCTCACCGCCATTAACTTCCTCTTCGGTCATCCCGATCTCCCATCGTGCTAAATAAAATAATGCTGTTGTTCAAGAGATGGGGGCTTAGTGCCCTGGTTTCAAGGCATGCCCCAATAAACGTGCGGTCACATCCACAATCGGAATAATTCGGTCGTACTCCATCCGCGTTGGCCCAATCACCCCCAGCACACCAAGGACCTGATCATCCGCGTGGTAGGTAGAGGTAACCAGACTCACACCATCAAAGGCCCGATAACCCGATTCCTCACCAATGAAAATCTGCACACCCTC
>JAGXLT010000064.1 GCA_018334525.1 Gammaproteobacteria bacterium | reverse complement strand
ACAATTTCGTCGTCTAAAATTTTAGGATAAGAGCCGGCAAGCTCCCAGGCGTGGAAGAACGGGCTCCAATCAATATACGGCACCAGCGCTTCCAGCTCGGGCTCGAGAACATGAATACCGGGCTGCTTGGGGCGGGTGGGTGTCCATGCGGACCAGTCGATAGGGGTTCGGTTCGTGCGCGCCTGCTCAAGGCTGACCCACTTCTGACGCTTCTGCCGGCTGGCATGCTGGGTACGAACACGCTCATATTCTTCAAGAATGCCTGCGACAAAGTCGCTACGGCGAGTGTCGCTGACCAGATTGCTGGCAACGCCCACTGCGCGTGAGGCATCTTTCACGTAAATGGTCTCCGCGCCGTATTGCGGTGCGATTTTGACCGCCGTGTGCACGCGCGAGGTCGTTGCTCCGCCGATGAGTAGCGGTAGCTTCAGCCCCCGGCGTTCCATTTCTTTAGCAACGTTGACCATCTCATCTAATGAGGGGGTGATCAGGCCCGATAAGCCGATAATATCGGCGCGATGCTCAATGGCGGCATCGAGAATTTTCTCAGCAGGCACCATCACGCCGATGTCGGTAACGGCAAAGTTATTACATTGCAGGATGACACCCACAATATTTTTGCCGATGTCATGTACATCGCCTTTGACTGTTGCCAGAAGAATCCGCCCGGCAGGTTCATCGTTTGTGTTGCCGGAAATGGCCTTTTCTTCTTCAATGTACGGCAGCAGGTAGGCCACGGCTTTTTTCATAACGCGGGCTGATTTCACGACCTGGGGCAGGAACATTTTGCCTTCCCCGAACAGGTCGCCCACCACATTCATGCCATCCATAAGAGGCCCTTCGATCACCTCTATGGGCCGAGCAAACTGCTGACGTGCCTCTTCGACATCGTCATCAACATATTCGGCAATGCCTTTAACCAGTGCATGCTCCAAGCGCTTTGCGACCGGCTGGTCACGCCAGGATAGATCTTCTTCCCGCCGCTTCATGCCCTGGCCTTTGTAGCGCTCCGCTAAGTCAAGCAGCCGCTCTGTGGCATCTTCCCGCCGGGCCAGAATCACATCTTCAACGTGTTCACGAAGCTCTGAATCGATATCGTCGTACACCTCGAGCTGGCTGGCATTAACAATGGCCATATCCAGCCCTTCGCGAATGGCGTGATACAAAAACACCGAGTGCATTGCTTCACGCACCGCATTATTGCCGCGAAAAGAAAACGAAATATTCGATAGACCACCGCTGACTTTGGCATGCGGAAGGTTGTCTTTAATCCAGTGCGTAGCCGCGATGAAGTCTACCGCGTAGCGATCATGCTCCGGAATGCCGGTCGCAACGGGGAAGATATTGGGGTCGAAAATGATGTCTTCTGGCGGAAAATCGAGCTTATCCACCAGCATACGATAGGCCCGCTCGCAAATTTGAATTCGCCGCTCATAGGTGTCGGCCTGGCCCTGTTCGTCGAAGGCCATAATCACAACAGCTGCGCCATGGCGGCGCAGCTCACCGGCTTGCGCCAGAAAAGGCTCTTCACCTTCTTTCAGTGAGATGGAGTTAACAACGGATTTGCCCTGTACCGATTTCAGGCCAATTTCGATGGCTTCCCATTTAGACGAATCGATCATCACCGGTACACGCGCAATATCCGGTTCTGCTGAGACGAGCCGCAAGAACCGCTCCATGGCCGCAGAGGCATCGAGCATCCCCTCGTCCATATTCACGTCGATCATCTGCGCGCCGCCGTCGACCTGTTCGCGCGCCACCTCTAGTGCGGCGTCGTAGTCTTCTTCTTTAATTAATCGCTTAAAGCGGGCTGAGCCGGTGACGTTGGTGCGCTCACCAATATTCACAAAAAGTGACGAGGCGCTGATGTTGAAGGGCTCCAGCCCCGAGAGCTTCATAGCGGTTTCCGGTGCGGGGATCGGCCGTGGTGGCAGTCCCTCGACCATTTTTGCTAATGCGCGAATGTGCTCAGGCGTTGTGCCGCAGCACCCGCCAATAATGTTCACAAATCCGCTTTCTGCAAATTCACGCATGATTTTGGCCATGAATTCGGCCGAGTGATCATACTCGCCAAACTCATTGGGCAGCCCGGCATTGGGATAGATGGTGACGAAAGTGTTGGCCACCCGGCTGATTTCCTGCACAAACGGCCGCATCAGATCGGCACCCAACGCGCAGTTAAGCCCGACGGTAAACGGGCGGGCATGACGGATAGAGTTCCAGAATGCTTCGGTCGTCTGGCCTGATAAGGTGCGGCCGGACGCATCAGTGATCGTGCCGGAAATCATGACCGGCCAGCGTTCTCCGCGCTCTTCAAATAGCGTTTCTAACGCGTAAATAGCCGCCTTGGCGTTTAGCGTGTCAAAAATCGTTTCAACCAGCAGCAGATCGGCGCCGCCTTCAATTAAACCTTCTGCGGCTTCGCGGTAAGTGGCAACCAATTCATCGAAGGTAACATTGCGTTTACCGGGATCATTTACATCCGGTGAGATGGAAGCAGTCCGGTTGGTGGGCCCGATTGCGCCGGCAACCAGTCGCGGTCGGGTCGGGTCGGCTGCTTCAAACTCATCACATGCCTGGCGCGCGAGTTTAGCGGCAGCCACATTGATTTCGCGGGCGACCGGTTGAAGACCATAGTCGGCCTGCGCAATTTGCGTGGCCGAGAAGGTGTTCGTTTCAAGGATATCCGCACCGGCGGCCAGGTTTTCGCGGTGGATGTCTAAAATAATGTCTGGCCGGGTTAAGACCAGCAGGTCGTTATTGCCCTTTAAATCATGCGAATGATCAGCAAAACGCTCGCCACGAAAATCAGCCTCCTCCAGTGCATAGGACTGAATCATCGTCCCCATTGCACAATCGAGCAGGGCAATTCGCTCGGCAAGAATTTGGCGCAATCGATCGATTCGCGCTGACATGGTTTTAACTCCGGTCAAATATCAATAAAGCCCTCCATTCTATCCTGATGCGCAAAGGCGTACTACCGCCGCGGGCTATACAGGTTCATAATGCAGTCATGAGTGATTATTTAAGTAAAGCAGCAGGTTATTTACTGGCCATTTGGCATTTACACCAGCCCCCTCTAGTCAGCGCATCCGCAGCCGAGCGGGCACGCTGGTGCCGTGATAATTGCGGAAAGTTTGCCTCGCGCTGGTTCGCCTTTGGTGCCGGGCTGTGGTTGTTATTTACTACACCTTTTGTATCAAGCCCGGCGCTTGCCCTCCTGGGTCTGTTCGGCCTGGCAATGGGTATGTGGCACATCACCTGGCAGATTATTGCGCAAAAAAAGGCGGGGCTGCCGCCAATTGATGAGCCGGTCGATTTTCCTAAGAAAGATGATTAAGCGGCCTTGGCATGCGATCAGCCTTGTGCTGATTGGCCTGATTGTTTCTGCCTGCGCTACGACGCCAACGGGCCGCCAACAGTTGCAGATTTTCCCTGATTCTCAAATGCGTGCTCTGGGTGCCCGGGCCTATGCCGATATTCGAGAGAAAGAATCAGTTATTGCTTCAAGTGAGCAAGGTGCCTATGTGCAATGTGTGACCGATGCGATGCTGGCTGCCTTGCCACCGCAATACGTGCGGGAACAGTGGGAAGTTTCGGTTTTTGAGAGCGAGCAGGTGAACGCGTTTGCGCTGCCCGGTGGCAAGATGGGGGTGTACTCAGGGTTGCTGGAGGTTGCCGAGAATCAGGATCAACTGGCAACGGTGATTGCTCATGAAATTGCGCATGTGATGGCCCGACATGGCAATGAGCGGGTTTCGACGCAGTTTGCGACGGTGGCTGGCCTGTCTGCTTTGCAGATTGCCGCCGGTGATGATGCGGATAGACAGCGCCTACTCGCGGCACTTGGCGTGGGCGCGCATCTCGGCATTATTCTGCCGTTCAGTCGTCTGCATGAATCAGAGGCGGATGCGATTGGCCTTGGTCTGATGGCTGATGCCGGATTTGATCCGCGTGAGGCGGTTAATCTGTGGAGAAATATGGCGCGGGCAGGTGGTGCGCAACCGCCAACTTTTTTATCAACGCATCCCTCATCGGGTCGCCGTATTAGCGACTTGCAAACGCTGATGCCCGAGGCAATGCCGCTTTATGAGCGAGCTCAAGCGCAGGGCCGCCGCCCGGATTGTTAGTCGTTAGTTGTCAGTCGTCAGTCGTCAGCAAAAAATCCCACTGATAACTAATAACTGTTAGCTAAAAACAATCGTACGATTGCGATAGACCAGCGTTTTGCGCTGTAGATGAGCCAAAACCCCGCGCGCCAGAACCAGCTTTTCCAAATCACGACCCTTACGAACCAGCGTTTCGATCGAATCCCGGTGTGAGATGGGGGTGACGTCCTGCTCAATGATCGGCCCAGCATCGAGCTCAGCGGTCACATAATGGCTGGTGGCACCAATCACTTTGACGCCACGTGCGTGGGCCGCATGGTAGGGCTTGGCACCGGCAAAGGCAGGCAGAAAGGAGTGATGGATGTTAATGATCCGCTCCGGATAAGCCTCAATCATCTGTGGGCTGATCACCTGCATGTAGCGGGCAAGCACCACCAGATCGATATTATGCTCGGCCAGCAGCTCAAGCTCTTTGGCCTCCTGTTCGATTTTGTTCTCGGCGGTGATTGGAAAGCAGTAGTAAGGTAAATCGAACTGCTCCGCCACCGGACGCATGTCTTCGTGATTGCTGATCACCAGGGGGATTTCAATATCCCACTCGCCGGATTGCCAGCGCGCCAGTAGGTCATGAAAGCAATGCGCGAGCTTTGAGACAAAAATTGCCACCCGCGGCGTTTCACCCATTAGATGCAGTTGCCAGGACATGCCGTAGGGTTCGGCAATTTGCGATTCAAAGGCAGGTTCGATTTCATCGGGTGCCAGGGCAAAGCCATTGAGCTCCCAATTAACCCGCATAAAGAACATGCCTTCAGCACGATCAACGTGTTGTTCGAGGTCGATAACATTACCGCCATTTTCGGCAACAAATCGGGTCACTTTAGCAACCAGACCCTGTTGATCTTTGCAGTGCATTAAAAGCGTTGCTGTGGTCATGCGGGTTATCCTGCCAGTCGTCGGTATTTAATGCGGTGCGGGTTAAGTGCCTCATCGCCCAGGCGCTTGCGCCGATCCGCCTCGTATTCCTGATAATTGCCCTCAAACCAGGTCACCTGGCTATCGCCTTCGAAGGCAAGAATATGCGTGGCCACACGATCCAGGAACCAGCGATCATGTGAAATGACCAGTGCTGACCCGGGGAAAACCAGCAGCGCTTCCTCTAATGCCCGTAAGGTTTCAACATCGAGGTCATTGGTCGGCTCATCGAGTAGCAGCAGATTGCCGCCGCGCTGAAGCAGCTTGGCCAGATGTACCCGATTACGCTCACCGCCGGATAAATCGCCTATGCGCTTTTGCTGATCCTGACCCTTAAAGTTAAACCGCCCGCAGTAGGCGCGCGAGGGCATTTCGTACTTGCCGACCTGAAGGATATCGTGCCCGTCAGAGATTTCTTCCCAAACGGTTTTGCTGCTATCCAGGTGATCACGACTTTGATCCACATAGGCAAGCTCAACCGTTTCACCGCGACGTAATGCACCCTCATCAGGCTGCTCCTGATCAACGATCATCCGAAAGAGTGTGGTTTTACCCGCACCATTCGGTCCGATAATCCCGACAATCCCGCCGGGTGGAATGGCAAACGACAGATCATCCACCAGCAGGGTGTCACCAAAGGCCTTGCGAATATGATCGGCTTCAACAACCACATTACCGAGGCGAGGGCCGGGCGGAATATAAATTTCATTGGTCTCGTTACGTTCCTGAAATTCGCGTGACTGCAGCTCATCAAACTGCTTCAGGCGTGCTTTGCTTTTCGACTGCCGCCCTTTCGGGTTAGAGCGCACCCACTCAAGCTCGGCCTGCATCGCCTTACGGTGTGAGGCCTGTTCACGGGCTTCCTGAGACAAACGCTGATCTTTTTGTTCGAGCCAGGAGGAATAGTTACCTTCCCAGGGAATGCCATGGCCGCGATCGAGCTCCAAAATCCAGCCGGCCACATTATCGAGGAAGTATCGATCATGGGTCACCGCCACCACAGTGCCGGGGAACTCCCT
>JAGXLT010000063.1 GCA_018334525.1 Gammaproteobacteria bacterium | reverse complement strand
TGCCGATGGGGCTGCATACGTTTTTAAGCGAGGGGGCAACCACGCTTTCCGGGGGGCAGCGGCAGCGGTTAATGATTGCTCGTGCCCTGGTTCGACGGCCGCGAGTGGTGATTTTTGATGAGGCCACTTCGGCACTGGACAATCGTACGCAAGCGATCGTGAGCGAAAGTGTAGCCTCCTTGGAATGCACACGTATCGTGATTGCTCATCGCCTCAGTACCATTCGTGCCGCCGATCGAATTTATGTGTTGCATGACGGGCGTGTTGGTGAGGTGGGTGATTTTGCCACGCTGATGGATCAGCAGGGTTTGTTTGCCGAACTGGCGAATCGTCAGCTGGCATGAACCCCACTAAAGTCCAGCAGCAGGCTTGGCGCTCTTTATGCAATGCGATCAATCAGGCTTCGATGGGGCCGGTGGTTGATGCACTGAAACACCATGGTGTGTGGCATGCGCTTTCGTCTACCACTGAGCCCATCGCACTGGGGACACTGGCCGAGCGCTATCACGCCCGCGAAGGCCTGCTGGCCTGCGTTGGACGCTGGTTTGAAATACTGGGCTGGGGTGGTCTCTCACCTCAGGGGCTGCGGTTAACCGCAACAGAAACGTTCACAGCCAATCAGGGGCAGTCTGCACTGAATGCATTGATTGCTCTGGCCAAGCTTTATGATCAAGGCGCAGCTCCGCGCTTAGCCCTAGGCTGTGGTATGACCGAGAAGATATGGGGGCAGGCTCTGCAACCGTTGGCCGCATTAGGCTGGGTCGTCGAACACCCGTCCGGTCTGGCGTTGAACGAAGCTGGGCGCGCGGGGATGAGAATGGCTGCGCAAAGTCTCTACACAGCCGGTTACGCGCCGTTGCTATCGCAGGTGCGTGAGTTATTTGCCAGTGATGGCGAGCACAGCCCCGGCTTTGATTCGAGTGGTGATGAATGGCATGTGGAGCGTGATGCCGATATTACGTTTAGCGCGGCGGTGTATGAAAGCCAATGCCAGGCGGCAGTGTGTGAACTGGTGTTGAAAGCGTTGCAAACTGCGCCTGAAACACCGCAGGCCATTGTGGATACCGGCGCGGGTAACGGGGCGTTGTTGCTGGGGCTGCATGCCGCTTTGATTGAGGCCGATATCACTGCGCCCCGGTTGGTTGCCATTGAGCCGAGTGGACCGGCCCGCCGGCAATGCCAGGTGCGACTTGCCCCACTCGGTGGGTTGGCATTAGCCGGGAATATTAACGACCCCGATGAAATGGCGCTGACGCTTAAGGCGCATGGCATTGATATGCAGAATTGTCTGCACATTAATAAATCGGTTATGCACAATCGGTCCGTCATCGGCCAGCCCGCCGGCTTGGATGATGCGCTTGTGCCGTTTTCGTGCGCTGTTCATCTTAATCAGGCCTTTGAGCAGATATCGGCTGCACAAATGGCAGGTGATCTGGTTGCGGCTTTTGAGCGCTGGCGGCCCTGGGTTCAGCGTCATGGCCTGGTCATGCTTGAGCCACACGCGATTGATCCGGCGGTGCTGGGTAAAGATCCGGAATCACATCCGTTACTCGGTACGGAGATCACGCATGTTCTATCGGGCCAGCATTTAGTGGAGCAGGGGTTTCATCGCCGTTGCGCCGAGCTTGCCGGGTTATCGGCAGCGGTCAGCCTGAATCTGCAGCAGGATCTATTGGGCGCGCCGATAATGAGTGCGGATTTATGGCGCGCGGTGGCTGGCTGAGCTGAGTAACCGCTCGATGATCGGTGCAATGGTCTCAGGCTCAAAGATATACGCGCCGTGGGTGACCTGACTTTCAAGCACATGGTGCGTGACATCGCTGCCCGCCTGCTCAAGCTGATTTTTGAGTGCATCGACTTTTTCAGGCGGATATCGCCAATCACGCCGATAGCTGGCCAGCTCGATGTGGCCAGCTGGGCGGGTTATCGCGTTATTCAGATCAAACAGATCCATCGCGCGGGTCAGGTATAGCAGGCTGTTGGGATCCATGCCCCCGGCGCGCCGTGAAATAATACCCTCAAGAAATTGCTCAACAGCAAAATGCGAGGCAAAGCTGACTGGCTGATCAGGCGCGCTGATATTACGCCCAAAGCGATTTTCCATGCCTTCGCTGCCCAGCCAGAACAGCGAACCGAGTGCAGCACCCAGGCCCATGCCCTGATCAGGGCCAGTGGCCTCGGCATAGTAATCGCCATCCTGCCAGTGGGGATCGGTCATAATCAGTTGGCGAATCATCGCCCACATCGCAATCGTCATGGGGCTGGAGGCGATGGTTGTGCTGATTAACAGGCTGCGTGGCACCTGCTCCGGCGCCTGGCGTAGCCACTCAAGTCCTTGAAACCCACCCATGCACCCGCCGATTAGCGCGGCAAGCTGGCGTATGCCCAGGCAATCGAGCAGTGCGCGTTGGGCACGAACCATATCAGCGATGGTGAGTATCGGCAGGCGGGTCGCGTAGGGTGTCTCATCATTCGGGTGGGGCGTGCTTGGGCCGGTGCTGCCGCTGTCGCCACCCAATACATTACTGCAAATGATGCACCATCGATTGGTATCCAGGGGCCGGCCGGGTCCGATGAGTGCCTCCCACCAGCCGGATCGTGAGCCGCTTGGGCCGGCATGCTGGTTGCTGGTCAGGCCATGGCAGAGCCAAACCGCGTTGTCTCGGTTTGTGTTGAGAGTGCCGTAGCAGCAATAGGCGATATCAACATTTTCCAGCGGCGCACCATGGTCAAGCTTGACCGAATGCGGGAGCCGTTGAATCAAGGTCATTGCAGACCAAGACGCTCAGGCGTTAGCGCGCCTATGTCGGCAAGCAGTTGCACCTCACTTTGCTGCAGGGTGGTGTGTGCATGAATTAAATCCTGCTCGGTACTACTGCGTTTTTGGTTTGCATCCAGCAACGGCTGAATGTCGATCAAGCCTTGGTTAAACTCACGCTGCCGTGATTCCTGCAGTGCCGTGGCAGCGCTGAGCTGCTGCTCAAGCAACGCAATTCGGTTTTGCGCGGATGCTCGTTTAGTCCAGCTATTGCGCACCGTAGCGGCGGTGTCTTCCTGAGCCGCACGCAGATGGAGTCGGGCAGCTGCCAGTGCATGTGTTGAAGCACGAATTTGAGCACGCCTGGAGCCACCGTCAGTCAGCGGTACGGTCAACTCAAGCATCACGCCGGTGGATTGCTCGCGAGAGACGGCGCGCTCCTCAAGCACGTTTTCATGAATGGTTTGATCATACTCATAGCCATGATGGGCGTTCAGACTGAGCTGCGGGCCAATCGCTCCCTCACGTTCAGCCACTTCCGCCTGCGCTTGGGCCACGGCACCACGTGCGATTTGTATTTGAGTTGCCTGGGTTGCGGCCTGGCTTAATGCGGCCTCTAGAGTCATGGGAACCTCCGGTAAAAGGGCGGTACCGGTGGTTTGCTTAGGGCGTAGGCCGCTCCATTTTTCCAGTGTATCCAGCGCCTGAATGCGTTGTTCTTCGGTTTGCTGTAGCGCGGTTTGTTGCTCGATGACTGCCAGCTGTGCTGCGCTCAGGTCAGTAACCGTGGCTAACCCGCGCGCTACTCGCGTTTTTAACTGCTCAACAAAATCTTTCCGTTCGGCGATATCATCCCGCTGCAGCACAATGATCTGTTCTGCACTCTTTAGAGAAAGCCAGTTTATCGCTACGGTTTTTAGTGCTTCTATCGAGGTTTGTGTGAGCTGTGCATCTGTTTGGGCCACACCGGCGTTGGCTTTTTCAATACCGGCAGAAATTTGCCCGCTGCGCCATAGATCCAGACTTAGCTCTAGGCGTACCTGTCGGTCCGTCAGTGTTTCTTCAGCTGTACGCTGATCTAAATGGCGTCGCCCTTCCTGCCCGGTCACATTCACAGTTGGCCAGCGCTGCCCGCGCGCGGCATCAACATTGGCCAGACTGGATGTTTTACGTTCTCGCATTGCTGATAAGTGTGGGTTGTTTTCGTAAGTTGCCCCGAGCAGTGCCGAGAGTGTTTGCGCCTGAACCCCGCCCGGTAAGGCCGTAAGGATAGCCACCAGCGCAGTGCCAACGAATTTTTTTGAGGCTGGTTGCAAAATGCTTGTTATCGTCATGCGCCTAGTTTACCTTCTTTTAATGAGTTTATTTGTAGTAGAGGGTTAGGTGTGGGTGCTTTAACTGAGGCAACAAAGTTTTACCGAGGTATGTTCGAGCGCCGAGGGCAAGAGTCGCTTGATAAAATTTCTCATGTTAAACGTTTTATGGAATTCTTTTGCGGGAGCGCGGAATTTAGAGAAGCGCTGACCGCCAATCACACAGATCCTCAGGCGGTTGTCGAGCAATACGGTCTGCTCATTGATCCTACCGAAGTGCTTCCTCTTTGGCACAGAGAGTATTCGAAGTACCGTCGCACCCCTGACGCAGAAAAGTGGCCGCTGGTCGTGCTTTGGGACGAGTGGCTGATGGATATGATGCAGCATCGTGACATGCTCACTGATTTAGGTCGTTGTGAGGATCTAAACCCGGCTTTTGACGCGTGGCGGATGCGCCAGCAGCGGCGTTGCGAAAGCGAGCTCGGCATGGCCTCATCGAAGTCTATTACGCATCCGATTGTTGCTTTTGAGCTGTCAGACGGCTGCTCAGTGGGTTGTTGGTTCTGTGGGATTTCCGCGGAGCGTTATCGCGATTATCAGCCCTACACGGCTGAGGTTTCTGAGTTGTGGCAGGGCATGCTCACCCACATGGTCGATTTATTCGGTAATGCAACACAAACCGGTTTTTGTTACTGGGCAACCGATCCGGCTGATAATCCGGATTATCCCAAGTTTATTGAAGATTATTATCATGTGACCGGCGCATTGCCGCAAACGACTTGTGCGGCGCCCCTGCGGGATCTTGAGTTAACACGACAGGTTTTATCCTTATTTGATCGTTATCGTACGGTAACCAATCGGTTCTCCATTATCACACCGAAGATCTTTAAGGCCGTTATGGAGACGTTCTCTGCCGAAGAGTTAATGGGCGTTGAGCTGGTTCATCAGCAAAAAGGGGCGTTAGGCACCAAGGCCATTGCGGGGCGAGCGCGAACTCGCCGATTGAAAAGGCAAGCTGCCGGCCGTGAAGATAATAGCGATCATTATTTTGGCGAAGATCATTCCACGATTGCCTGCGTTAGCGGCTTTTTGGTCAATTTGCTGCATCGGCGCATTCAGCTGGTTACCCCAACCCGGGCCGATTCGCTCTGGCCGTTAGGCTATCGCGTTTATGCTGAGCGATTTTTTACGGATGCCGACGATTTTCGTGCTGTTATTGAGGATCTGATCGCACGGCATATGCCGAGGCGTCTGCCCATGGATACGGTGCTGGGCTTTCGGCGAGACTTAAATTATGAGCCGATCGAAAACGGTTTTGAGCTAACAACACGCACTCACAAAATTTGGCGCAATCAGCTGTCGTTTGATAGCGCTCTAGGGGCACTGCTGGCCGAGAATCGTTACACCGGCCGAGAAATCATGCGAAAACTACTGCAGGACAAAGCGGACGTGTTTTATGTGCAACGTGTTCTGCAGCAGTTATTTGATGATGGTTTATTGAATGATGATCCAGCGCTGTATGGCATCGCCTGTGATCCCCCCCTAACCGCCACGCAGACGCCTTTGGCCCTGTCTGGCAATTCACCATAGTATGTTAGATAGGAGTTAATCAAATGAGTCAGGCAGAGATTGATCGTTTTGTGAATGATTTGGCATCCAACGAAAGCCTTCGTGAGACGGTTGTGAATAACTCAGAGGGCGTTGAGTCGCTCGTCGCGATCGCTCAGGATCAGGGTTATGACATCAATATTGATGAAGCGCGTGATTACATTCAGGCCAACACCCAGGGTGAGCTGAGTGATGATCAATTAGATGCCGTGGCTGGTGGTAAAACGAGCGTTTTCACCAACGTGGTTGAAGCCGTACAAGCGGTAACATCAGCCAGTGTTGTTGCTGAGGTGGAGGCCGTGGTTGCCGTTGCTGCCACATGAGTCAGGCAGAAATAGAGCGTTTTGTCAGCGACTTGGTCGCCAGTGAGTCTCTGCGTGAAGCGGTCGTTGCCGCTTCCGAGGGCATTGAGTCACTTTCCTTCCC
>JAGXLT010000062.1 GCA_018334525.1 Gammaproteobacteria bacterium | reverse complement strand
CAGCGCCGCAGCGCGGGCAGGTGCCTTTAATGTAGCGATCCGGCAGGAACATGCCCTCTCGCTCATCATAGGCCTGGGTGATGGTTTGTCGCTCAATCCAGCCGGCATCGCGAAGGCGGGTGTAGATCAGCTCGGCGAAGTGGCGATTTTCTGGTGAATGCGTGGTGTAGTAGTTATCAAACCCGATGCCAAACCCGGCAAAATCGCGCTGATGCTCTTTGCCAATCCGCTCGATCAGTGCTTCCGGGGTTAACCCCAATTCCCGAGCTTTGAGCATGATGGGGGTGCCATGCGCGTCATCCGCGCAGACATACCAGCACTCATTGCCCCGTAGTTTTTGAAAGCGCACCCAAATATCCGTTTGGATATATTCCACCAAGTGGCCTAAATGAATGGGCCCGTTGGCGTAGGGCAGCGCGCTGGTCACTAATATCTGTCGGCTCATACGGTATATTATGCCAGAGCTGTCATCACCGCGGTGACGGCACCTTCCTGATCGGTTTCACCCACCGCTACGCTGATGTCTGCATACCGCTGATAAAGCTGCTCGCGTTCGTTGTAAAGATCAGCGAGTGTTTGATTGGCTGCACGCGCGATGCCGCGGGTATCGAAGTCGGTAACACGCTCCAGAATAACGGCCATGGGCACCTGCAAGTGCACGATGACCCCATCGCTGGCTAGTGCCGCCATCGCTTCGGCGCTGTATACCGCGCTGCCACCGGTGGCAATCACCTGATCATGACAACGCAGGCCGGAAAGTACCTGAGCTTCTAGTTCGCGTAATGCCGTATGCCCTTGATGATCAACAATCGTTTGCAGGGTTTCGCCCGCATGGGCCTGTATCAGCAGGTCAGTGTCAATAAACCCCTTGCCAAGTCGGCGCGCCAGCAACACACCCACGGTACTTTTGCCGGCCCCCGGCATGCCAATTAGAACCACATTGGTTTTTTCGCCTATATTCATTGGGATAATCTGCCCGAGCGTAAACCCAACGACAAGCCCTCAGGCATCAACCCCACCGCCTGCGTGTTTTCTGTTTCGCGGTGCGGGGGTAGACTGCAGCGCTTATCCAATGGATGTGATGACAGGCGAAGGGGATCAGGCATGGCACCAATTACGCGCGAAACAGTTGAGGCTGCGCTGGCCGAATGGACGGAGCCGAACCTAGGCACTGATTTGGTTAGTGCCGGGGCAGTGGAGTCAATCGAGATAGCCGGAGAGCAGATACATGTGGCGTTACGTCTGGGTTTTCCCGTTGATCGGTATCGCCCGGATTTAATCGCGGCGGTGCAGGCTGAGCTGGCAACGCGTTGTGGTATTGAAAATGCCACGGTTACCGTTGACTGGCAGGTATCCGCCCGTCAGGTGCAGGGCGCGCTCAAGCCGCTTGAGAATATTCGCAACATTGTGGCAGTGGCATCGGCGAAGGGTGGTGTGGGTAAATCCACCAGTGCTGTGAATTTGGCCCTGGCATTAGCGCAAGAGGGCGCGCGCGTCGGCATTTTGGATGCGGATATTTATGGCCCGAGCCAGCCACGCATGATGGGGGTTGCCGGCAAAAAGCCGGATAGTCCTGATGGCAAATCAATTACTCCGCTGGATAACTACGGCGTACAAGTTATGTCGATCGGGTTTTTGATAGAAGAAGATACGCCTATGGTCTGGCGTGGGCCGATGGTCACCCAGGCGCTAACCCAGTTACTGAACGAAACGCGCTGGGAAGCCCTGGATTATTTGATTATTGATATGCCGCCGGGTACCGGCGATATTCAGCTCACGCTGTCGCAGAAAGTGCCGGTGGCGGGTGCGGTGGTTATTACAACCCCTCAGGATATTGCCACGTTGGATGCGCGCAAGGGCGTTAAAATGTTCGAAAAGGTGAAGGTGCCGGTGTTGGGTATTCTTGAGAACATGAGCATCCACTGCTGTTCTCAGTGTGGGCATGAAGAGCATATTTTTGGCGCAGGCGGTGGGCAACGGCTTGCTGATCAGGAGGGCGTTGAGCTAATTGGTTCAATGCCGCTCGATATTCGAATTCGTGAGCAGGCCGATGCGGGCCGCCCTACGGTTGTTTCTGATCCGGATTCACGCGCCGCTGAAATGTATCGTGAGGCGGCGCGGCGCACGGCGGCATTGCTGTCGCAGCTTGACCCGGCCGGTGCAAGCCGGTTCCCTAAAATTGTGATCGACGATCAGTAACGAGGCAGGAAAATGAGCATTAAGTCAGACCGCTGGATTCGGGAAATGGCCGGTAAAGGCATGATTGAGCCTTTTGAGCCCGGGCAGGTCAGAGATGGCAAAGCGGGTCGTGCCATTTCTTATGGAACATCGAGCTATGGCTATGATGTGCGCTGCGCTGATCAATTCAAAATTTTCACGAACATTAATTCAGCGGTGGTTGATCCTAAGAATTTTGACGAATCGAGCTTTATTGATGTGCAGGCAGACGTTTGCATTATCCCGCCAAATAGCTTTGCGCTGGCAAGCACCGTGGAGTATTTCCGCATTCCGCGAAATGTGCTGACGATCTGTTTGGGTAAGTCCACGTATGCGCGCTGCGGCATCATCGTGAATGTCACGCCGCTGGAGCCTGAGTGGGAAGGGCATGTCACGCTCGAGTTTTCAAACACGACAACGCTGCCAGCAAAAATTTATGCCAATGAGGGCGTTGCGCAAATGCTCTTTCTTGAGTCTGACGAGGTGTGTGAAGCGTCTTACAAAGACCGATCCGGTAAGTACATGGGGCAGCGCGGCGTTACTCTTCCTCGGCCGTAAGACCGGTTAGATCGCTGAGCACCAGGCGGAAGCGACGCGTATCCGCATCCCATTGTTCGGCCTGAACAGCCAAGTAGCGCAGGGCAGGGGCTGCCCACAGGTGGGTTTCGCGCCCATTGGTGAGATCTTGCCGACGCACGCGTATCGTCTCAAATCGGCCCATGGGTGTTTGAATGGTTTCTGCACCCTCAACGGTCACTTCCCAGGTCTTTAGCCGGCCACCGTCTGCAATTTTATAGGTAAATCGCGTGTTATCGCCCTGACGATGATGTAAATCGTGCATTACCTGCAGCGGGCCGGTCACGCGATCAATCGTATTGTCGGTAATGGCCATTTTCCACGGCCTGTCTGCCACATCGTTGGTGACGGTCATTGAGTCACGATCAAAGAAAAGTTCGCTGACCCCGGACCTGGAATCGCCCCGTCGATCATAGCGGTAATATTCCGGTTTAAAGCCCCCCGCTTCGATACGGCCCTGGCTGACCTCTCTGATTTCGGTGTTGATAAAAAGCCTGGTGATGCCGCGTGCCCGCGTGTGCAGGCTATAGCGGTACCCGCCCGGCTCAACCGGCGTGTAGCGCAATGTTGCCGCTCCCACATTAATACCGCCCTTGCGCACTAAGTACTGTGCCTCAAACTCAGGCAAATCAACCGGTTGCGCTGCTTGGGCGCTGCCCAGAATACCGACCAGTAAAAGAAGAAGAATCATTTTCATGCCAAACGTCAGGCAGGCACTTGTAACGGGGCACGAAGCGGAGCCTGATCAAACCAGACCTGTTCTTCGAGCATTTTGACCCGCCCGGCGGCCAGCCACGCCACAACCTGTGGGTAGAGCTGATGTTCGGCTGCCTGTACCTTTTGTTGTAACGACTCAGGTGTGTCCTCAGGTGCAATCGGCACAATCGACTGCGCGATGATCGGCCCTGCATCAAGCTCTGGTGTGACAAAATGCACGCTACAGCCGTGTTCGGTATCACCCGCTGCCAGCGCCCGCGTATGCGTATCCAAACCGCGATAAGCCGGTAAAAGGGATGGGTGGATATTGATTAGCCGTCCGGCAAACTGCCGGGTGAATGCCGCGCCCAATATGCGCATATAGCCGGCCAGAACAATCAGTTGTGGCGAGAGATCCGCTAAATAGCTAGCGATGGCCTCGTCGCTGGTCAATATGGTGTTGGCAATGCCAGCTTGGCGGGCGCGGTCCAGCCCGAACGCATCGCTTCGATTACTGATGACAGCACTGACCCGCCCGTTAATGCGTCCACTCTGGGTGGCATCAATAATCGCTTGCAGGTTGCTGCCATTGCCGGAAATCAAAACGGCTATGGAGTAGTCCGAATGGCTCATAAAGCCTCGCCTTTCAGGCCCACCTCACCGAGCACCCAGGCGGTTTCACCGGCAGCCTGCAGGCAGGCTAGTGCGGCCTCAGCGTCGGCGGGCGGCACGATGGCAACCATGCCTACACCGCAGTTAAACGTACGCTGCATTTCTGTGGTAGCGATTTCCCCCTCTTTTTGCAGCCATTCAAACACAGCCGGCCATTGCCAGCTTGCATGATCGATGTGAGCTTCAAGTGAATCGGGCAGTACGCGGGGTAGATTTTCCGGTAACCCGCCGCCGGTAATGTGACAAAGCCCGTGCACGGGCACCTGTTCGATCAGCTTAAGCAGGGAGCGCACATAAATGCGCGTGGGCTGCATGAGGGTATCAATCAGCGGTTTGCCATCCAGTTCAATTGTCTCCGGTTGCTGACACTGCGCCAGCACACTGCGCACTAAAGAAAATCCATTGGAATGAACCCCCGAAGAGGCCAGGCCAATCAGTTGATCCCCGGGTTGAATCGATTGCCCGTTGATAATGGCATCATGCTCAACAACGCCAACGCAGAAGCCGGCTAAGTCATAGTCGCCATCCGTGTACATACCCGGCATTTCTGCCGTTTCCCCCCCAATCAGGCCGGCGCCTGCCTGCTTGCAGCCTGCCGCGATCCCACGAATCACAGAAGCCGCCACCTCAACATCCAGCTTTCCGGTGGCGTAATAGTCGAGAAAAAACAATGGCTCAGCGCCAGTAACGATGACATCGTTAACACACATAGCCACCAGATCAATACCAACGCTATCGTGTCGGCCGGTTTCTATGGCGAGTTTGAGCTTGGTGCCCACGCCATCGGTTCCAGAGACGAGAACCGGGCGCCGGTAGCGATCAACCGGCAGTTCAAAAAGCCCGCCAAATCCGCCCAGTCCGCCCAGCATTTCGGGTCGGCGTGTGGTGGCTACATCGCCGCGGATACGCTCGATTAATGCACTACCGGCGTCGATATCCACGCCAGCATCCCGGTAAGTTAAGCCCTGCGGATGCGAAGATTCACTCAAGAGTCGCTACTCCAAAAAAATCGTTTATCAGGTCATCACTTCAATGCACTCATGGTACCTTAAGGCAATGAAAAGAGTGATGGATTTTGCCCGCTGTGGCCTCTGGATCGTATTGTTAATCGGCTTTTTCGGGGGTAATGCCGCATCCGTTGAAGTCAACGTGCAACAGGACCAGGTCGAGACTGGTGTTGCCAATACCAGTGATGCGGAAAGACAAGCAGCAATTAAAACCGCGACTGGCGCTTTGCTGATGCATTTAACCGGTTTGCAGGGAATGGCCGGGAGCCCCCTGGCCGAGGTGATTGCCGCAGATGCCGAGCGATACGTAATTGACTATAGCTATCGCACGGCAACGGACGAATCTTTACAGCTTGCGTTGCGCTTTGATTTGCCGGCGTTAAGGCGTGTGCTTGTTGAGCGCGGCATGCGGGTCTGGCCCGAGCGGCGGCCGTTGGTTCTGGTCTGGTTGGTTGAGCAGCAGGGCGGTCGGCGCGAGTTGATTGCCCCTGATCAGGCGCCTGATTGGTTGCTGAGCCTGCAACAAAGCGGCGCTGCGCTGGGAATGCGGCTGATTTTGCCGTTGCTGGATTTAGAAGATCGCAACGCGTTGAGCGCAGCGGATGTTGCGCTGGGTTTTCATGATCCGATTCGTCAGGGCTCGGCCCGCTACGGGGCAGAGCGGATCTTACTGGGTGTGATTCAAGCCGGCGCCAATGCCTCGCAGGCGCCGATCCGATGGACGCTGCTGGACGATAAAATGGTGATTCAGCGCTGGCAAGACCAGGGTGCCGATACGCTCGTTACGCTGAATCGGCTAATGCGCGATGACTTTGTGTACCGCCCTGATTTAGAGGCACAACAGCGCTTAGAGGTTGCGATTACGAATGTGACCTCGTTTTCAGACTATGAGCGCGTGGTTAGCCGCCTGAGCGCCATGGGTGGCGTCGCGCAGGTGCAGCCGGTTCAGTTGGCTGGCGATAAAGCCCGGTTCTTACTGGCCTTACAAACCGATCCGGCGCGCGTGCGGGAGACACTCGATCGCGACCCGCAGCTGATGGCGGAAGGTGATGACTACC
>JAGXLT010000061.1 GCA_018334525.1 Gammaproteobacteria bacterium | reverse complement strand
AGCATGATTTTTACGTGCACGCGCTTGGCTCTAGCCTTTGCATCACCTTGCGTTTTCATATCAATATCCTCCTGTGCGAGATGCTATCTCAGCGATCTCGCTGTCCGCTAAAGCGCTGCCGCAGGGCCTCTGCGCTTTCGGCCGAGCCGGTTTGATTGAGCAATGGATCATCACTGCCCTTGTAGACACCTGGCTCATAGATCGTGACATCGCTGACTGACTCATAACAGCCGGTTAATGCAACAACGAGAAGGCCGAGGGCCAGTAATTTGTGGGGCAAAGGGCGCATTACACGCCCGCTCCATAGGCTTGTTCCCAACCCCAGGTCTGAGGACGTCCTGACCGGCGCAGTGTCCGCTCACGGAAGATATCAGCAACCATGCCACCGTCTCCGGCAAGTAATGCCTTGGTCGAGCACATTTCCGCACACGCAGGCAATTTGCCCTCTGCAACGCGGTTTGCGCCGTACTTGGCATACTCATCGTTGCTGTTGTTAGCAACCGGACCACCGGCACAGAATGTGCACTTGTCCATTTTGCCGCGTACCCCAAAGGCCTCCTGCTGCGGATACTGCGGCGCGCCAAATGGGCAGGCATAAAAGCAGTATCCACAACCAATGCAAAGGTCTTTATCGTGCAAGACGATGCCATCATCGGTGGTATAGAAACAATCCACCGGGCAAACCGCAGCGCAAGGCGCATCGGTACAGTGCATGCAGGCAACGGAGATTGATTTCTCGCCCGGCACACCGTCGTTAATGGTGACCACTCGACGGCGATTAACACCCCAGGGCACTTCGTTTTCATTTTTACATGCGGTTACACAAGCGTTGCATTCAATACACCGCTCAGCGTCACACAGGAATTTCATTCGGGCCATTTTGGCACTCCTCCAGAAAAGTTCCCGCCTTAGGCGGCGCGAATTTCACAAAGCGTCGACTTGGTCTCTTGCATCTGCGTGACCCGGTCGTAGCCGTACGTTGTAGCCGTATTACAGGCCTCACCTCGAACATAAGGGGCGGTTCCTTCCGGATAACGGCCTACCAGGTCTTCACCCTGATAATGACCACCGAAATGGAATGGCGTCCAAACCGTGCCACGCGGCACACGCTCAGTCACCATCGCCTTCACCCGTATGCTGCCGCCTTCTGGCCCGTCGAGCCAGACATCCTGACCATCCGTAATTCGACGATCATTGGCATCCGCCGGATGAATCTCAACAAACATCTCCTGCTGCAGCTCGGCTAACCATGGGTTAGAGCGGGTTTCTTCACCGCCGCCCTCATATTCAACGAGCCGCCCACTGGTAAAGATCAGCGGGAAGTCACGTGAATAATCTTCGCTCTGCACTGAGGCATAACGCGTTGGCAGACGGTAAGAGGCCTTAACATCCTCGTAAGTCGGGTACTCGGCCACCAGGTCATAACGCGGTGTGTATAGCGGCTCACGATGAACCGGGACTGGGTCAGGAAACTGCCATACCTCACAGCGCGCCTTGGCGTTACCGAATGGTGCACAGCCATGGGTGATAACCACACGCTGAATGCCGCCGGAAAGGTCGGTCTTCCAGTTCACACCATCGAGTTTTTCCAGCACCTCAGAGCTTGCCATACGTATATTGCGTGGAAGCTCATTGGCATCAACGCCAGCAACACGTGCGCAGGCCTCAAGCTCCTCACGGGTAAGATCCACGTGCCAGCCAAGCTGCCGCAGCGTGGCAAACGTAAACTCGGGATAACCATCACGCAGCTCGGAGTCTTCCGAGAAGGATCCGTTCGCCAGCAGACTCTCGCCCTCACGCTCCACGCCAAAACGGGCGCGGAAGGTTAGGCCGCCGTCTTTCACAGGCTGACTCGGATCATAAAGCACATGCGTGCCGGGATGATTCATCTCCGGAGTGCCCCAGCATGGCCATGGCAAGCCATAGTAGTCACCATCACACGGTCCGCCCACAGCGCGTAGCGATGTGGTATCGAACGTATGCTTGTTCTCCAGATGCAGCTTAAGACGCTCCGGGCTCTGACCGGTGTAACCGATTGTCCAGGTACCGCGGTTGATCTCGCGCAGCGTGTCTTCCGGATTCGGCATGTCCTCGCCATCGATCGCAATGTTTTTGAACATCTGATCCTCAAAACCGAACTTCCGGGCCAACAGATACAGGATCTGGGCGTCGGTCTTGGACTCAAACAGCGGATCAATTACCTGCTCACGCCACTGCAGTGAGCGGTTGGAGGCCGTTGCTGAGCCGCGCTGCTCAAACTGGGTACAGGTCGGCAGCAGGTAAACGCCATCGGTACGCTCACTCATGACCGCAAGATGGGTTGGATACGGATCAGAGATGACCACAAGGTCAAGTTTCTCGATCGCTTCTTTCATGTCCGGGCCACGGGTCTGCGAGTTAACCGCATGCCCCTGGAAGAAGACCGCACGAGTATTATCCCGCTGACTCAGATTTGATGGATCTTCTAGAATTCCGTCGATCCAGCGTGACACCGGAATACCGACGATATTCATCGGATGGGACATATTGCCGCCGCCGGCATCGTACTGGCCATCATCAAAACGGCCTTTAATGTAGTCGAAGTCGACGTCCCAGACTCGGCTCCAATGCCGCCATGCTCCCTCAGAGAGACCATAGTAACCTGGCAGCGTATGCGAGTTCGGGCCAACATCGGTTGCACCCTGCACGTTGTCATGGCCGCGGAAGATATTAGCGCCACCGCCGGAAACACCGATATTACCGAGCGCCAGCTGTAGGATGCAGTACGCACGGGTATTGTTGTTACCGATATGATGCTGGGTACCGCCCATGCACCAGACGATGGTGCCCGGACGATGCTCGCCCATGGTCTTGGCGGCCTCGTAGACCTGCGCCTCAGGCACACCGGTCACATCTTCTACGCGAGCGGGGGTCCAATGGGCCACTTCTTCGCGGACCTTGTCCAGACCGTACACCCGCTGGTTGATGTACTCACTGTCTTCCCAGCCGTTCTCAAAGATATGCCAGAGCATGCCCCAGATCAGCGGCACGTCGGTTCCCGCACGGAAGCTGATGTGCTGATCGGCGTGCGCCGCTGTGCGCGTGAAGCGCGGGTCGGCCACGATCATTTTGGCCCCGTTCTCTTTGGCTCGCAGGATATGCTGCATGGAGACCGGATGCGCTTCAGCAGCGTTACTACCGATAAAGAACATGCACTTGGCATTGTGCATGTCGTTGTAGCTGTTGGTCATCGCACCATAGCCCCAAGTGTTGGCAACACCGGCAACCGTGGTGGAGTGACAGATACGCGCCTGGTGATCGATATTGTTGGTGCCCCAGAAAGCCACAAACTTACGCTGCAGGTAGGATCCTTCGTTGTTCGACTTGGAAGATCCACACCACCAGACGCTATCAGGACCACTTTCCTCGCGGATCTGCGTGAACTGATCACCGATCTCGTTAATCGCGTCATCCCAGCTCATTCGCTTCCAACGACCGCCCTCGAGCTTCATGGGATACTTGATCCGCTTCTCGCCAACACCGTGCTCGCGCAACGCGGCGCCTTTTGCACAGTGGGCGCCTAAATTGAACGGGGAATCGAAGTCTGGCTCCTGACCGGTCCAAACGCCGTTCTGCACTTCAGCGACAACACCACAGCCAACTGAGCAATGCGTGCAGACCGAACGCTTAATCTCGGCCACCACACCCGCTTCACGCGACGTTGCTCCGGCTGCGTTCGCGCGCCGCATCATGGTCGGCGGCAAGGCGGCGCCAACGGCCGCGGCACCTGCTGTCAGGCCGGAACGACGCAGAAACGTGCGCCGATCCATCGCCGTGTAAAACATGCTGGGAAATCCACTGCGTGCGACTTGTTCGGCGCCTGCGCTGGTATTTTTCTTTATTAGTTTCATAACAAACGCTCCGAATTAGCTACGAGCCAGGTCATAGAAACGACGGACATGTGCCGTTTCCTGATAGCCCTTAACTTTGGGTAAAGAGGACTCTGCCTGATCAGACTTCAGCGCCGGCTCTGCCGCCATCACCCCTGATCCTGCCGCTACGCCGACGGCGGCGCCGCCAACAACCAGACCTTTTAGAAAAACCCGACGGCTTTCGTTACGCTCTGACTTTTCTGAACTCATGTCGCTCTCCTCCTGAGCCTGACCGTTAGGCCATTTCCAGATACTGTTTTTCAGCCACAATAAAGCGCTCTGCAAAAGCACCTACGGACCGGTAAAAAACTGCGGACTTCGCTTTTTGAAGATCCTGCATGAAACGCTCCACCCAGCTTGCCAGGTGATCATTGAAAAATACGCGCTGCCCCGCTACAGAAACGCCATCGGGGCCGCTAAGAATTGCCATTGAATCAAATAGCGCCGAAATATGATCTTCCGGCTCATATACCGTTGCCTCGCGCTCTAAACCCAGCACCTTTAAATCCTCACGAAGCTTCACCAAAGGCCGCCCCATTAAAAATCCGGTTTGATACCAGGACCCGTAGGGCATGAGCTCGCCTCGGCCGATACCGATAAATAAGTCGTGAAACTCGATATCCAGGGCTTCATGCCCGGCCTGCTCACTGCGCACGGCGGCGTCAGCCATACCACGCCAACCCTCGGCGAGCGGACCTGCCTGTTCATCGATATCGAGTGTAGTGAGCGGAGCGAGAAGATCAGTGGTAGGGGTACGGACAAAAAGCGCTGAGAGCAACGCATACGTGCGCGAACGGAGCCATTCCTCCGGAACCTGCTGCTCATCCATTAACGCATCAGCCTGCATACACAAACCTCTCCTCTGTATCGAGCTTTATAGCGCGCTTGTCCGACGAATGGCAAATGCTTTTTATGCTGCATCGCCGCATTGTTAGCCGCCCAGTCGACTGCCTTCTTCATCAAATAAATCCCGAATACGGCAGTCTTCGCACATTTTGAGTCGCTCAAACGCACGCGCATTTCCAAACATCCAATGATCTGACAGTTGCCCGGTAATTTTCGCGATCATTTTCTCTGTCGCAAACGGCTTACCACAGCCTGTGCAGTGAAAGGGCGTCTCTTCGTTCAAAACGCGCTGCGCCGGATTAGCAAACGCCGGCAGATGTAACCGGGCTTCAAGATGAATCGCTTCTTCAGGGCAGGCTGTTTCGCACAGTCCGCATTGCAGACATCGGGATTCGTCAAACAACAATCGCGGCTCACCGCCGCCAGTCGTCACGGCCTCTACCGGGCAAACGGCCGCGCAGGACATGCATAAAGTACAGGTCTGCTGATTCACCACAATTTGCCCGAACGGCGATCCTTTCGGCAGCTCAGTCGTGGTGGCCGCCCGCGCAGGTCGATACAGATGGGCAAACGCGCGCTGCATTCGATCCCGCTTACTGCCACTTAAACTATAACCAGCAGCAGGCAGACCATGCCCGGCATGCAAAGATAGCGATTGCAGTGATGTCGGATCACGCACCACCTGCACGCGCGCCGGTTCTAACTGCAAAGCTTCAAGCACCGGCACAAATAAATCCCGCTGTGCTTCGCTGGCCTCAGCCAGTGACGCTTCAACCTGTTCCGGCAATAGCACCCAGACATCACTGGCCCCCATTGCCAGTAGGGTCAGCCAAATATCCGGGCCAATGCTGCCGGCATCCTCAACGGCAATTGTTAGGATGCGTTCGGGCAGATCTGCGGCCACCGCTTCCACGGCCTGGATGCCGGCATCGTCATCATGAAACAACACCGCCGGCGGGTTTTGGGTCTGCTCGCCCCAGATCTTCAGGGCACGTCGCAGCGCTCCTAATAAATCTGCCGCGTGCGGAAAGGCATAACTCATCGCCCCACTCGGGCAGACCACCGCACAACTTCCGCAGCCCTGGCAGAGAAAGGGATCCACCTCGATGGTTTCGCCCTTAGAAAAGATAGCACCGGTCGCACAACTATCCATACAGCGGGTGCAACCCGTCAGGCCGCGAGCACCATGCGCACAGAGATTCTCATCGTAAGCAAAAAACCGCGGCTTTTGAAAATCGCCAATCAGCTCCGGCAGCAAGGCCATTGCATGCGCCAACGCCTCTGGATCCGTACCGGGGCGAAAATAGCCCAGCGGTGGCTTTTCTACGCTAATGACCGGCTGCACCGATAAATCCAACACTAAATCAAAACCGCCAAGACTCACTTTGCTGCCATCACGATCCATCGAGGCTTCAAAAGCACCCAAATGCCCGGATAATTCGGGGCGGCCGCGCGCCAGCAAAAACTGCTCACGCTCCGGCCCTTCAACCGGCGCATCATCATCCACCACCATGGCGCAGGTCAGCTGTTCCGATAAGCCACGGGCGGCTTCTA
>JAGXLT010000060.1 GCA_018334525.1 Gammaproteobacteria bacterium | reverse complement strand
GACGCGCGCGATGCGCGCATCAGAAAACCCTTTCCGCTTGAGCTGACGCATCGCAGCCTCATCAATTGACGAGACGCCTGACTTAACCAGCGCCTGCTCACGCTGAATCAAGTCTTCAATTTGAGCTAAAAACCACGGGTCAATCCAGGTATGCCCAAACACGGCATCTAAATCGAGGCCTGCACGAAATCCATCTGCCACCCAAAGGAGGCGCTCAGGCCCGGGCTGCCGCAATTCCTGAACCAATCGATCAACCGACTTAGGGTCTGACGGGTCCAACCGCGGGTCCAGCCCCTCAAGTCCATTTTCCAGGCCGCGCAATGCCTTTTGCAGTGACTCCTGGAAGGTGCGACCAATGGCCATCGCCTCGCCTACCGATTTCATCTGTGTGGTTAAAACCGGCTTTGCCAGGCTGAATTTTTCAAAGGTAAACCGCGGTATTTTGGTAACGACATAATCGATACTCGGCTCAAATGATGCCGGCGTTAGTCCACCGGTAATTTCATTACGCAGCTCATCGAGCGTAAAACCAACTGCCAGCTTTGCGGCCACCTTGGCAATAGGGAACCCCGTTGCCTTAGACGCAAGCGCGGAGGATCGCGAAACGCGCGGATTCATCTCAATAACAATTAATCGGCCGTTTTCCGGATTAATCGCAAACTGCACATTCGACCCACCGGTCTCGACGCCAATTTCCCGTAATACCGCCAGCGAGGCATTACGCATAATCTGATATTCTTTATCTGTTAGCGTTTGCGCCGGTGCCACGGTAATTGAGTCGCCCGTGTGCACACCCATGGGATCAAGATTTTCTATGGCGCAAATGATGATGGCGTTATCGGCTTTATCCCGAACCACCTCCATCTCAAATTCTTTCCATCCAAGCACTGATTCTTCAATCAACAGCTCATTTGTTGGCGAAAGGTCTAAGCCCCGCTCACAAATCTCGATGAATTCTTCGTAGTTGTAGGCAATACCTCCGCCACTGCCACCGAGTGTAAAAGACGGCCGAATGATTGTCGGAAAGCCAATGCTTGCCTGCGCGGTCTTCGCTTCATCCAGGGTGTGCGCGATCAACGCGCGTGGCGTATCCAGGCCAATGCGGGACATCGCCTGACGAAAGGCTTCTCGATCTTCGGCCATATTAATGGCTTCTTTGGTCGCACCGATCATCTCAACGCCATGCTCAGCCAGCACACCATGCCGCTCAAGATCGAGGGCACAGTTCAGCGCGGTCTGCCCGCCCATCGTTGGCAGCACAACATCCGGCTTTTCATGCGCAATGATCTGCGCTACGACCTGCCAGGTAATCGGCTCGACATAGACAGCGTCCGCTGTATCAGGGTCGGTCATGATGGTGGCCGGGTTGGAATTAACCAACACCACCCGATACCCCTCTTCACGCAACGCCTTGCAGGCCTGAGCGCCGGAGTAATCAAACTCACAGGCCTGACCGATCACAATCGGCCCGGCCCCAATAATGAGTACCGTTTTTATATCTGTACGCTTTGGCATGCTCTACTAACCCTTGTGGGCGGCCATCAGTTGAATAAAGTGAGAGAAAAGCGGCGCAACATCATGCGGCCCCGGGCTGGCCTCGGGGTGCCCCTGAAAGCTGAGTGCAGGCCTGTCGGTTAACTCCATTCCCTGCAGCGACCCGTCAAATAATGAATGACTCATCACGCGCACATTCGCGGGCAATGTACCGGCATCTACCGCAAAGCCATGGTTCTGACTAGAAATCATGACCCGCCCCGAATCACTATCAAACACGGGATGGTTGGCGCCGTGATGCCCAAACTTCATCTTTAACGTACTGGCGCCTGCCGCCAGGCCGAGCAACTGGTGGCCAAGACAGATTCCAAATACCGGCAGACCCTCTGCCAAAAACTGCTTTGTCGCTGCAATAGCATAATCAAGCGGCTCAGGGTCACCCGGACCGTTCGACAGAAACACACCGTCAGGCTTGAGGGCGAATACCGCTTCGGCAGATGTCGATGCCGGCACCACCGTGACCCGACACCCCTGATCAACCAGCATCCGCAGAATGTTGCGCTTAACGCCAAAATCGTAAGCAACCACATGCCAGGGCAATTCAGTGTCGGCTTTCTCAGCAGCCTCTTGTTCGGCATGCTCGAGCGCCCATGTCCCCGTCCGCCATTCGTATTGGGATTGAGTCGTTACCGATTGCACCAGATCGCGACCGGTCAAATCGGGATGATCCGAGGCTTTCTCGACGGCATCTGTCGTACTCATCGAGCCGTCGGCAACAATGCAACCTCTCTGCGCGCCTTTTTCGCGAAGCAACCGAGTCAGGCGTCGTGTATCGATATCCGCTATTCCAACTACGCCATGGCGCTCAAGGTACGCGGATAATGACTCGGTGGCGCGCCAGTTACTCACCCGTAACGGCAAATCCCTGATAACCAAGCCGGATAACTGTGGCCCATTGGCTTCTTCATCAAGCTGAGTAACCCCGGTATTTCCGATGTGCGGATACGTTAGCGTCACAATCTGCCCGAAGTACGAGGGGTCTGTGCAAATTTCCTGATAGCCTGTCATTGCCGTGTTAAAGCAGACTTCGCCCAACGTCGAACCGCTCGCACCCAGAGCAGTGCCGTAAAACACTGATCCGTCCTCAAGAGCGAGAAAAGCGCTATTCTTCACGCTATAACCCCTTACTTACCCACAAAAACGGGAGGGGTCCCGGGGAGCCCTCCCGTCATACATAAAACCGCTCTGAGTTTACGCCCCGGCTGTAATTATGTCGAGCAACTTGCACTATCACCGGCTAAACCGATACCGTTACGGTTTTTCGGTTCCAAAATCATGAATGCGCTTTCTCTGCGCCAGCTTAATAAAACCTACGATGGTGGGGTCGTCGCCTTAAAGGACGTTGACTTAGAGGTCACACCCGGGGATTTCTACGGCCTCCTGGGTCCGAATGGGGCCGGCAAAACGACCATCATCGGCATCGTTACCTCATTGGTGCGCCCTACCTCGGGACAGGTAAGCGTGTTCGGTCACGATATCCTGAAATCACCTTGGGAGGCTAAATCCAATCTTGGCTTAGTCCCTCAGGAGTTTAATTTCAATCAATTTGAAACGGTCAGCCAGATTGTATTGAATCAGGCAGGCTTTTACGGCGTTGAACATTCGGTCGCAGAACGTCGAGCGGAACAGTACCTTCGCGAGCTCGATCTCTGGGACAAACGAAACGCAAACTCGCGGACACTGTCCGGCGGCATGAAGCGCCGTCTAATGATCGCTCGAGCATTGATTCACGAGCCGCGGCTGTTGATTCTTGATGAACCCACCGCCGGGGTAGATATCGAGCTGCGGCGCTCAATGTGGACCTTCCTCAGAGACTTAAACGAGCGGGGCACTACGATTATTCTGACGACGCACTACCTTGAAGAGGCTGAAACGCTTTGTCGTAATATTGGTATTATTGATGGCGGCGAGATTATTGAGAATACCGATACTCGCTCTTTGCTGGCCAAGCTTAAGAGTCAGAGCTTTTTACTGGATATCGGCAAACCACTGCAGGAAATACCAACACTCGGTGATTTCCCGGTAACTCCGATTGATGAACGCACCATTGAAGTGGAAGTACGAGGCAATCAGACACTGACTGACCTATTCGCCCGACTGAGTGAGAGCGGCGTCTCTGTAACAAGCATGAAGAACAAATCAAACCGCCTTGAAGAACTGTTCATTCGTACGCTTGGCCGAACCAAGCCAACGCAGGAGGCCAGCTGATATGGCAGGGTTTTATCCCGCCTACTCTCGTCAGACGCTGATCGCATTGCGAACCCTTGTTGGCAAGGAAACGCATCGCTATCTGCGAATTTGGCTCCAGACGCTTGTACCGCCAGCCATCACAATGACACTGTATTTTGTAATTTTTGGCAGCCTTATCGGCTCGCGAGTCGGCCCGATGGATGGTTTTAGTTTCATGGAGTTTATCGCTCCGGGCATCATTATGATGTCAGTCATTACTAATGCCTACACCAATGTGGTTTCCTCTTTTTTTGGTGCGAAATTTCAGCGCCATATTGAGGAATTATTGGTCTCGCCAACGCCCAACTACGTCATATTGGCCGGTTATGTCGCCGGAGGTGTGGGACGCGGACTCTTTACCGGACTGATCGTAACCATTATCGCCACCTTTTTTGCTGATTTAAAAATCCACAGCATTCCAATCACCATTTCGGTTGTTTTTTTAACGGCCGTTCTTTTTTCGCTCGGCGGATTTATTAATGGCGTCTTTGCACGAAAATTTGATGATATCGCGATCGTTCCAACCTTCATCTTAACGCCCCTCACCTATTTGGGAGGCGTATTTTATTCGCTGTCGATGCTTCCTGATTTCTGGGCCCGTCTCTCTATGGCAAACCCGATTTTGTATATGGTTAATGCGTTTCGATATGGCATTCTCGGGCAGTCCGATATTCCACTTGCCACCGCTTACATTCTGATCCTGGGTTTCATCACGGCAGGCACCGCCTTTAGCTTGTGGCTTTTGCGCCACGGAACCGGGCTGAGAAGCTAAGCACATGACCCAACAGAAAATGTTCAATCTTGAGCAGTCTCCACTGCTGACCGATCTCTACGAGCTCACCATGCTGCAGACCTATTATGAGCATGGAATGACCGGTGAATCCGTGTTCGAGCTTTTTATGAGAAAAACGCCCAACCGTCACTTCTTCGTGGCCGCGGGCATGGAAACCGCTGCTGACTGGCTTGAAAATCTGCAATTCAAGCCGCACGAGCTCGATTGGATGAAACAAACAGGCCTTTTCTCTCAGGCTTTTATCGATCAAATGGCGACTTTTCGGTTTACCGGAGATATGAATGCCATCTCTGAGGGGGAAATTGCATTTCCAGAGGAGCCTCTAATCCAAATTATCGCGCCGCTACCAGAGGCTCAATTCATCGAGTCGCGGCTAATGAATATCATTCACTACCAGACGTTAATCGCTAGTAAAGCCGCCCGCTGCCAGCTCGCCGCGCAAGGAACACCGATCGTTGATTTTGGAATGCGCAGAGCACATGGAGGGGAGGCAGGCTTATGGGCTGCTCGCTCATGTTACCTGGCAGGTTTCACTTCCACTGCCACCTGTTTAGGCAGTGCTCGGTATAACATTCCACCTGCCGGGACGATGGCGCATGCTTTTATTCTGGCGCATGACAATGAAGATCAGGCTTTTGAGCGGTTTGCCAGAAGCCATCCGGATAACGTCGTCCTTCTTATCGACACTTACAACGTAGAGCGAGGCGCCAGACGCGTTGTTGAACTCGCTCCGCGCCTTGCCGCAGACGGAATCACCATTCACGGCGTACGGATCGATAGCGGAAATTTAGCCGCCAATGCCCGAAAAGCACGTCAAATTCTCGATGCTGGTGGTCTGACCGATACGCGTATTATTGTTAGCGGTGGCCTTGATGAGCATAGAATTGCAGAGCTAATTGCTGATGGCGCACCCATCGATGGAATCGGGGTCGGGTCCAATGTCGACACCTCGGCCGATGCACCGTTTCTTGATTCTGCTTACAAGCTTCATTACTTCAACGGAAAGCCCCGGGGCAAGCATGCCGAGGGAAAAACTGATCTGCCCGGCCAAAAACAGATCTTTCGGCGCAAAAATGCACATGGTTATTTAGAAGAAGATCTGATCGCGCTAAGTCATGAGATACATGACGGAGAAGCGCTCATTGCCCCGTTAATGCGCAATGGCAAAGTCATACCCGAGCATTCCACCGAACTGACATTAGACGCAGCACGAAATCGGTGCGCAACGGCGATTCAGGGGTTACCGAAATTCCTACAGACGCTAAAATCCCAATCGACGGTTTACCCTGTCAAACTCTCCGGTGAACTGCAAAAAATGCAGGCCGAACTGAAAGAGCGGGCAACCGCCGATTAGGAACTGCCTTAATTACGAAATCCGCAAATCTTCGATTGACCGACCCGTCGCTTCCCATGCTTTCACCCAAGCCGGCTTACGACCACGCCCCGTCCAAGTCTGGCTCGAATCGTTCGGATTTTGAAACTGCGCCGCAACTTTCTTGCGCGCACGCACTGGTGTGCCACCAACCAGTTCGGCTAAGTTGAAACCATACGACTCAGCAACTTTCTTAAGTTCCTGTTGCGCACGTTTCGCATTTTCTTTTCTACGACCAGCAATTTCTTTATCAATATCTCTTTTAATCTGCTCAAGCTGCTCAATGCTGTAATTCGAAAGATCCATATTACCCTCTTTAAAATTGACTAGATAATCATCAAAGAAACGTCATATAATCTAGACTTTCC
>JAGXLT010000059.1 GCA_018334525.1 Gammaproteobacteria bacterium | reverse complement strand
TCCTTACATCCTGCTTTGCGATAAAAAGATCTCCAATATTCGTGAGCTTCTGCCGCTATTAGAAGCGGTTGCAAAGTCCAGCCGTCCGTTGTTGCTCATTGCTGAGGACATCGAAGGTGAGGCGCTGGCCACATTGGTGGTCAACAGCATGCGCGGCATCGTAAAAGTTGCCGGCGTTAAAGCGCCTGGCTTTGGCGATCGTCGTAAGGCAATGCTGCAGGACATCGCGATCCTGACCGGCGGTACGGTGATTTCCGAGGAAGTTGGCCTGACGCTTGAGAAGGCAACGCTTGAGGATCTGGGTACCGCGAAGAAAATTAATGTCACCAAAGAAGAGACCACAATCGTTAATGGCGGTGGTCGTGCAGATGACATCAAAGCGCGGGTCGATCAGATCCGTACTCAGATTGAGGAAGCCTCGTCTGACTACGATCGCGAGAAGCTCCAGGAGCGGGTTGCCAAACTCGCCGGTGGTGTGGCTGTGATCAAAGTGGGCGCTGGCTCTGAGATCGAGATGAAAGAGAAAAAGGCGCGTGTTGAGGATGCGTTGCATGCCACGCGTGCGGCGGTTGAAGAAGGTATTGTGCCAGGTGGCGGTGTAGCACTGCTGCGTGCCCGCACCGGTTTGGCCAATCTCAAGGGTGAGAACGAGGATCAGAATGTTGGTATCAGCATTGTTCGTCGGGCCCTTGAAGAGCCTCTTCGGCAGATTGTGACCAACTGTGGTGAAGATGCCTCGGTGGTTGTCAATAAAGTCGCCAGTGGAGAAGGTAATTTCGGCTATAACGCTCAGTCTGAAGACTACGGCGATATGGTTGAAATGGGCATTCTCGATCCGACGAAGGTTACCCGTACCGCGCTGCAGAATGCAGCCTCTGTGTCCGGCCTGATGATTACCACCGAGTGCATGGTGGCCGATCATCCAGAGGATAAGGATAGCGGTGGTGCCGGCGGAATGGGCGGCATGGACGGCATGGGTGGCATGGGCGGCATGATGTAATCATCGCCCGGCCGCCTGTCGGCCCGGGTTCGGGCTGATTTGCCAACCTGGCCCCGCTTCGGCGGGGCTTTTTTTGTTCTGGGAAAATTGTGACTGTCCTTTTTCAAAGCTAAGCTTGCGATATGAACAAAAAGTCCCTTGATGCGTTACCCGAGTCGCTGCGGAAGCCTGTTGCGGCGGCGTTAGAACGGCTATCCGGATCGGAAGATCTTCCTCAGGATTCTGTTTTGCTGGCTGAGCTCCCTTACGTGTGGGCTTGCAGTGACTTTGCCTGCCAGCTGTGTTTGCGACAGCCCGGCCTTTTGCATTCTTTATCTGAGACCGGTGATTTATACCGAAAGTACGACCCTGAAGATTACGCAGAGGCGCTGAGCCGCCAACTAGCTGAAATTGATGATGAGGACAGTCTGCATCGATGCCTGAGGTCCTTCCGGCACCGTGAAATGCTGCGTATTGCTTGGCGAGATTTAACGGGACAGGCATCTTTAGACGAGACCCTCTCCGATCTCTCCACCCTTGCTGATGCCTTAATTGACGGCGCTCTGCGTTGGCTGCATAGCTGGTTGGCGCAAAAATTCGGTCGGCCGATTTCGAGGACAGGCACCGAAATGCAGATGATGGTTTTGGGCATGGGAAAGCTCGGTGGACACGAGCTTAACTTCTCCTCCGATATCGATTTGATCTTTGTGTTTCCCGAAGCCGGTCAAACCAATGGCGAGAAACCGATAGAGAATGAGCAGTTTTTTATGCGCCTTGGGCAAGCACTGATTGCAGCGCTTGATCGGCAAACAGCCGACGGACAGTGCTTTAGGGTGGATATGCGGCTGCGTCCCCATGGAGAAAGCGGCCCGCTGGTGGTGAGTGTCGCTGCAATGGAGCGTTATTTTCTTGAGCAGGGGCGTGAGTGGGAGCGCTACGCGATGATTAAGGCGCGTCCCGTAGCCGGAGATTTGGAGGGCGGGGAGGCGCTTCTTGCTGGGCTTAGCCCGTTTGTCTATCGACGTTACTTTGACTATGGCGCTCTCGAGTCCCTGCGTGAGATGAAGGCGATGATTGCGCGGGAGGTCAAACGCCGCCGTCTCGCCGATAACGTCAAGCTTGGGCGCGGTGGTATTCGAGAAATCGAATTCATTGCTCAGGCATTTCAGTTGATTCGAGGCGGTCAGGACCCTGCGCTGCAGCAACGCGCTCTGCAGCCGGTTTTAGCCTATCTTGGTGACCATGGTCTTTTGCCTGAGCATGCACGCCAGGAATTAGCGCAAAGCTATCAATACCTGCGACGGTTAGAAAATCGCATTCAGGCGATGCATGACCGGCAGTCGCATGATTTGCCCGCTGACCCCCTGGATCGTGACCGTTTAACCTTGGCGATGCATGCCGAGGACTGGTCAGCCTTATGTGAAGAGCTCGATGATTGGCGACGACGAGTGCAGGGGCATTTCGATCAGATCTTCGTGGCTCCGCAGCAGGAAGATGAGGCTGAGCCGACGGGTGAATCCGAGTACGCCGATATTTGGCACGATGTTTTAGACCACGAAGCTGCAGTGACTGTCCTTGAAGCCGCCGGTTTTACCGACCCCGACTCCGCGCTGCATTTAATCGGCCAATTCAGGACAGGCACCCGCGTTCGTGCCCTTAGCGACCGCGGACGTACGCGGCTGAATCGACTCATGCCCATGCTGCTGGCGGCGGTTGCCGCGTCTCCAGCGCCCAGTCAGGGCCTTGAGAGACTGATCACGCTTCTGGATGGTGTTGTCCGACGAACGGCTTATCTGGCGTTGCTTAATGAGCATCCAATGGCGCTTTCGCAGTTAGTTCGATTGGTTGAGGGCAGTCCTTGGATTGCGCGTTATTTATCGCTGCATCCGGTTTTGCTGGATGAGTTGCTGGATCCCCGAACGTTATACGCCCCGCTTTCCAAGACGGCGCTAGCGGCGGAAGTCGATGCACGAATGGCCACTGTGGATATCGATGATTTAGAGCAGCAAATGGAAGTGTTGCGGCACTTCAAACAAACCCATGTTTTGCGTGTGGCGGCGGCAGATTTAAGCCATGCTATTCCGGTGATGCTGGTTAGCGACTACCTTACGGATATTGCTGAGGTGGTGCTGGAGCGAGTGTTGATGCTGGCCTGGCGGCAAGTCAGTCAGCGCTATGGTGTGCCGCTGCTCGGTGATGGGCAACCGGTTGATTTCGGCATTGTCGCTTACGGAAAGTTGGGTTCATTAGAGCTGGGATACAGCTCCGATCTGGATATTGTGTTTTTGCATGATGCGGTGCCTTCGGGGACAGTCACCGATGGCGATAAGCCCGTTGATGCCGCTGTGTTCTTCGCACGCCTGGCGCAGCGGATCATTCATATCCTCAGTACGCCGACACCTGGAGGCATTTTGTATGAGGTGGATACCCGCCTCCGCCCCAGTGGACAGTCAGGTTTGCTGACAACCAGTATTGATGCGTTTGCGGACTATCAGTTTGAGCGCGCGTGGACTTGGGAGCATCAGGCGTTAGTGCGGGCACGGCTGGTGACCGGAAGCGAAACCCTAAAGCAACGCTTTGGAGCCGTGCGGCGAGAAGTATTGTCAAAATCGCGAGATAGCGCAGCGTTGCGAAGTGAAGTGCGTGATATGCGTGAGCGGATGCGTAAGGAATTGAGTGCTAAAACCCAGAGTCAGTTTGATCTTAAGCAGGATCGCGGCGGTATCGCGGATATTGAATTCATGGTTCAATATGCGGTACTGGCAGGCGCAAAAAACTACACAGGCTTGCTGAGATATACAGACAACATAAGACTGCTGGATGAGCTGGAGCGCGGAGAACAGCTCAGTGAACAGCAGGCGAGAACACTGGCTGATGCCTATCGGCATTATCGGGGGTTGGTCCACCGTCTTGCCTTGCAGGAGCGCGCCACCATCGTGCCTGAAAACGACGTTCAGGAAACAGCGGCGGCAGTGGTGGGTGTGTGGGAACAGGTAATGGAACAAGGGCTGAACAAATGAGCATGGGTGATCGGGACGGATGGATTTGGATGGATGGGGAGTTAGTGCCATGGCGAGAAGCCAAGGTGCACGTGCTCACGCATACGCTGCATTACGGGCTTGGCGCTTTTGAGGGCATTCGTGCCTATAAAACCCCAGCAGGACCGGCTATTTTTCGGCTGCCTGAGCATGTTCGGCGCCTTTTCGAGTCGGCTAAAATATTGGGAATGTCAGTACCATGGACGCCACAGCAGGTAAGCGATGCCTGCTGCACTGTGGTGCGTGATAATCAGCTTGAGAGCGCTTATATCCGACCAATGGCTTTTTATGGCGATGAAGGGATGGGCCTGAGAGCAGATAATTTAAGCGTACATTTGATGGTGGCGGCATGGGATTGGGGTGCGTATTTAGGTGATGAGAGTATGGAGCGAGGTATTCGAATTCGCACCTCGTCATTTACCCGGCATCACGTAAACATCGCAATGTGCCGAGCGAAGGCGAATGGGCAGTACATCAATTCAATGTTAGCGCTTCAAGAAGCAGTAGCCTGTGGTTATGACGAAGCCCTTCTGCTTGATCCTGAAGGATTCGTTGCTGAAGGGTCCGGCGAAAACTTCTTTTTAGTTAGAGATGGCGTAATTCACACACCGGAATTAGCGTCGGCGCTGGCCGGTGTAACGCGTGATGCCGTTATGACAATTGCTCGTGAAGCGGGATATGAGATTCGTGAACGCCGTATTACACGCGATGAGGTTTATGTGTGTGACGAGGCCTTCTTTACGGGGACAGCCGCCGAGGTCACTCCAATTCGTGAGCTCGATAATCGTCCGATTGGCGATGGAACGCGTGGCCCGGTTACCACTGATTTACAATCGCGGTTTTTTGCTCAGGTTGAGGGTCGTGAAAATACGCACCCGGAATGGCTGACTACGGTATAGACTGACGGAAAGGAGATACGTGTGCCTGATCCTCAGACGCATGAGCGTCCGAATCTCATCAAGCCCAATGCGCAAAATCGTTACGAAGTGACGGTCGACGATTTGCCGCTCTCTTGCCCGATGCCGGGTATGGCGCTTTGGAACAGCCATCCTAAGGTGTATATCCCGATACACAAAACCGGTACCGGGAAATGCCCTTATTGTGGTGCGGAATTTTTCATTAAGGATTTTGATCCAGCAGATGCAGAGTTGGCAGAACATCACCGGCGCGAATAAACGCTGCGTTAGGTCGGATCAGGGGGCAATGTGATAGTCGTTACGGGCGGTGCGGGCTTTATTGGCAGTAATTTGGTGCACGCACTGAATGATCGCGGAATAACGGATGTGATCGTCGTTGATGATCTGACCGACGGTATAAAATTTCGTAATATCGCCGATGCGCAGATTGCCGATTATATAGACAAGGAAGATTTCCTCGACTGGTTGGTCGAGTTTGGAAGCGACCAGGTCAAAGCCGTTTTCCATCTAGGCGCTTGTTCTGACACAACGGAGTGGAACGGCCGCTACATGCTCGAGAATAACTTTCAGTATTCCAAAGAGCTTTTCCATTTATGTCAGGCATTTAGCATCTCATTTATTTACGCTTCATCAGCCGCGGTTTATGGGACAGGCACCCATTTCCAAGAGCAGATCGGCACCGAAAGCCCACTGAATGTGTACGGCTATTCCAAAGCCCTGTTTGATCAATACATCAATCGACAACTTGCCACTGCTACGTCTCAGGTGGCAGGGCTTCGCTATTTTAATGTGTACGGACCGCGCGAATCGCACAAGGGATCGATGGCGAGCGTGGCTTTCCATCATCATGCCCAACTGAAATCTGCTGGCGTGGTTAAATTATTTGAAGGCTCCGATGGATATGCCAATGGCGAGCAATGCCGCGATTTCGTTTATGTAGCCGATGTTGTCGATGTCAATCTTTGGTTGCTGGATAGCCCTGAGGTGTCAGGTGTATTCAATTGTGGAACAGGGCGTGCGGAGCCGTTCAATGCGATTGCAAGGACAGTCACCGAGTATTTTGGCACCGGGCAGATTGAATACATTCCATTCCCTGACAATCTAGTGGGGAGTTATCAGAGCTATACCTGTGCGGATATGGAGCGCCTGCGGCAGGCGGGGTATCCGGGTGAGTTTCGATCGGTTGCCGAAGGCGTTAGTGATTACATGAAGTGGTTAGGGTAGATCAGGTGGCATTATTTGAATCACCAACAAATCGATCCCTAATCAATGATTGGATGACGGCAGGCGTTTTTCTTCTTGGTGCGATCTCGCTCAGTGTCCCTTCGGGATATTCCTATGCCACTGTGGTTTTGGTTCTCGTTAGCATTGTGTATTTAGTCCGCAACGGCATTGATGATCTTTCCTGGGAATCCAAGTTGCTTGGCGCCTCT
>JAGXLT010000058.1 GCA_018334525.1 Gammaproteobacteria bacterium | reverse complement strand
TTTTTACGCGCTACTCTTGGCAATCTGTTTAGGCGCGCATCTGACTATTCTGCGTCGCTTCCCCGCCGTGCCCAGGCTGCCTTTAATTTGCCTGAGTGGCGCGGTGGCCGGCCTGATGGCCATTCCATTTGCCAGCCCCTTTGATTTGAGCTTACAAAGCTATGCGGTGGTGGGGATAATGGGCATCGTGCAAATGCCGCTGGCAATGTTAATGATCGCGGCGGCTACACGTTACATTTCTTCACCCGAAGTTAGTCTGTGCCTTTTGGTAGAGACCGTACTGGGGCCAATCTGGGTCTGGTGGTTGTTGAGCGAAGCGGTACCGGAACTCACCTTTATTGGTGGCGGTGTCATTTTACTGACGGTGGCCATCCATGGTTGGCTGGGTTTGCGGGAGTCACGAGCATGAACCCTTCTAATAAGCAGGATCCTTACGCCTGGTTGCGGGATGAGAACTGGCGGACTGCCATGCAGGATCCCGAGCAGCTAGATCCGACTATTCGTGCCTTTTTAACCGCAGAAAATGACTATGCTAACGGCGTGATGGCAGCGGTCGAGCCGTTGCGTCAGGATCTGGTGAAAGAGTTGCGGGGCCGTTTACGTGAAGATGACAGCAGTGTCCCATCGCCCGATGGTTCCTGGCTTTACTACACCCGGTATCGCGAAGGCGGGCAGCAGCCGTTGGTATGTCGGCGCCCGATCGATTCGCCTGCCGATACCGATGAGCAGCTTTTGTTGGATGGAGATGCCGAGGCGGCAGCGAGTGAGTATTTTCGCCTTGGCAGCGCGGCGCATAGTCCAAACCATCGATATCTGGTGTATGCAGTGGACCGGGTGGGCGCTGAGGCTTTTGTGTTGCGCATTCGTGATTTGCAGACCGGCAAAGACCTGCCTGAGCAAATAGAAGATGCCCGGGGAGATGTGGCCTGGGCGTCTGACTCCGCTCAGTTTTTGTATACACGAATTGATGAAGAATACCGCCCGCGCTGGGTTTATCGACATTGTCTGGGTGCACCGGCAAGTGATGACCGGCTGGTCTATACCGAGCCGGATCCGGGTTTTTTTCTTAGCGTTGAGCAAACAGAAAGCGGTCGATTTTTATTAATCGATAGCCATGACCACACCACCTCAGAGGTCCGGTGGCTGGAAGCATCACGCCCGGATATGACGCCGCGTGTGATTGCCCCGCGTGAGCGTGATCTGGAGTACTCCGTCAGTGACTCCGGCTCGGAGTGGTTAATTTTAACAAACGCGGATGGCGCTGAAGATTTCTGCATTTGCCGTGCACCGATCGGTGCAACCACTCGGGCAGACTGGCGCCCGTGGATTGCCCATGAATCAGGCCGGCTTATTGAGAGCATGCTGGTTTTTGAGCGCTGGGTAGTTAGAGAGGAATTAACCGAGGCCACGCCACGAATTGTCGTCCGCTCATTGATAACCGGTGATGAGCATATCATTACCGACGATGAAGAGTGCGTTGAGCTGGGGCTTTCACCGGGCTTTGAATACGCCACCAATACATTGCGATTTGTGCGAAGTAGTTTCACTCGACCGGCGGAAGTCTACGACTACGCCATGGATACGCGTGAACGGGTGCTGCGCAAACAGCAGGTCATACCCTCAGGGCATCAGGCCGCTGATTATGTCAGTCAGCGTATTCAGGCGCTGGCACCGGATGGTGAGCAGGTGCCCGTGTCTTTGTTCTACCATCGAAATCATCCACCAGGCGCTGAGTCGCCGCTGTTGCTTTACGTTTACGGCGCGTACGGAATCAGCGAGCTGCCGGGATTTTCGCCGAATCGACTCTCATTGGTGGATCGTGGTTTTGTTTATGCGATTGCGCATGTGCGCGGTGGGCGTGAGCGCGGCTATCGCTGGTATCGAGAGGGTCGAGGACGAGCCAAAGAAAACACCTTTAACGACACGATTGCAGCGGCTGAGGCACTGATTGATCAGGGGTACACCGCTGCCGGGCGAATCGCGTTGCACGGTGGTAGCGCCGGCGGCATGGTCGTGGGGGCGGTGTTGAACCGCCGCCCGGCGCTTTTCCATGCGGCCGTTGCTGATGTGCCGTTTGTGGATTGCTTAAATACGATGCTGGATGACAGCCTGCCGCTAACCCCACCGGAATGGCCGGAGTGGGGTAACCCGCTGACGGATGCCACCGATTACGCCACCATTGCGGCGTACTCTCCGTACGATAATATTCGGGCGCAAACCTATCCCACGTTATTGGTGACGGCCGGTGTGTCGGACCCACGGGTTACCTACTGGGAGCCGGCTAAATGGGTTGCGCGTTTGCGTGCTGAAAGTCAGAGCCCGAATGAGATTTTATTGCGCACGAATATGAGTGCCGGGCATGGCGGGGCTGCAGGGCGGTTCGAGTATCTTGAAGAGGTGGCGTATCGCTACGCGTTTTTACTACGCGCCTACCAGATCAAATCGTCGGGTACGGGGTGATCGGGATAGGCCGCCTCATCGCTGGCCTGATCAGTCGGGCTCCAGGCAATTAAAAATTCAGCGCGGGCGCGAATTTTTTCGACAAGCTCTACGGGAATCAACCGATAGCGCCCCCGGGTTCGGGCAATCGCTAACTTGCCGTCAGCCAGCTGCTGGCGTTGTTCTGCCGAAACATAAATCGGCCGAATACGATCTTTGTGCGTAAAGTTAAATCGCACCTCACCGCCGTGCTCAATTTCAGCATCCAACACCATTTGCCGCGCGGCATGCTCGTCTGCTGCCCGCTGCTGTTCTTCCTGGCGTCGTCGGTTCAGGGTGCGATCGCGGGCTCGCTGGTCCGCTTCTTTCTGTGCGGCAGCCGATCGTGCCGCATCCTGCTCAGAATCGGCCTCGCCACGGCGGCGTTTCTGTCGTTTTTGCGTTTTGACTTTGCGCAGGTCCTGCTCTTTAGCAAGGCCGGCTTTTAGGAGCTGGTCACGTAAGCTGTCACTCATGAGGGTTTTACTCTTAAGTCGTTATCGTGGGTCGGCGTTGTACAAGCGCAACGCCGAGCACAACCACTGCCAAACCGAGCAGTGCGCTGGGGCCCAGCTGCTCACCAAAGAACAGCCATGCTAACAAAACGGTAAATGGTGGCGCGAGATAAAAAAGGCTGGCAACGCGAGAGGCATCGCCCCGGCGTATCAGCGTGTAGAGCAGCCCAATCGCCCCAACAGACAGCACAAGCACCAACCACGCGAGGGCAAAAATCAGCTCGCCGGTCCATTCAATGGTCTGCGTTTCAAACAATAACGCGGCCGGTATGAGCACGATTGCGCTTGCACCAAACTGAATGGCGCCGCCGCTGCGCAGATCCGCATGCGAGCAGAAGCGTTTTTGATACAGCGTACCTAGGGTGATTCCAATTAAGGCAAACAGGCTGGCAGTCAGTGTGCCCGCGGTGATGATGCCGCCCTCCATGCGCCCGGATATCACAAACAGTACGCCGATTAAGCCTAAGAACAGCCCCAGCCACTGCCGGCCGGTCACCTGCTCGCCAAGTAACGGTCCGACCAGGGTAGCGGTCAGCAGCGGCTGCAGCGCCACTAAAATGGCCGTGACCCCGGCGGCTTGCCCTAGATTGATCGCAATGAAAACGCCACTTAAGTAAGTGGCGTGAACCAACAGACCGGCGATGGCGATATGCAATGCCATGCGTGGCGATTCAGGCCAGGATGCCCGGGTAACGAGCGCGATAACCGCTAACAGGCCGGTCGCAATGACCATGCGGATAGCAAGCAGCGTGAGCGGTTCAATATAGGGGTCTGCCAAGCGAGCACCGATAAAACCGGTGCTCCAAAGCAGTACGAAGGCGCCTGGCAGCGCTGAGCGGTGCAAGGCGATCGCCTTTAGTAAGCCTGATCGAGAATGCGTTGACGCAGGTCTTCATGCTCTGTGCGATTAATTAGACCACGATCCAACAGGGTATCGATTTCTTCAAGCCGTGTTGTCAGTGAATCTTCAATAGACGGCGCAGCAGCTGCCGCTTCAGTAGTGTCTCGCAGATGTGCATAGCCGGTGCCGTTCATACGAAACACCTGCATGCTGCAGTTGCCACGCTCTTCTAATGGCCCGATTCCATTAATACGAAGATGGTCAGCCCCATCCTGTGCGGCTTTTTGTCGAAGTTCATTAATGGCCGTATCGAATGCAGCCTGACGGCCGGGAACGGTTCGGCAATTGGCTTCCCGCGCACTATTGTAAAGACCGGTCTGCTGCGCGGTGAGTTCAGGCAGGTCTGCGCTGACCACTACTGATCCAGGATCAACGGCCGGGGCATTAACGACCTGCCCGCTGCCCATAAAATCGAAGGTAGGCACGGATCCACCGCAAGCGCTTAAAGCAAGTGCGATTGGAGCACTAAAAAGTAGTGGACGAATTTTCATGAAAAGCCTCTTCATTGTCTCAACGCGAGTATACACCAACACATAATGAGGACTGATGTGGTACGTTATCTGACATCAAACATCAACAAGGAGTTTTGCCATGGCGTTTACTTTGCCTGAGCTTACCTACGATTACGATGCGCTGGATCGTGCGATTGATCCGATGACGATGGAAATTCATCACACCAAGCATCACAACACCTACGTGACCAAGCTTAATGACGCGCTGGCCGGCACCGCTCATGAGAGCGAGGCGCTTGAGTCGCTGTTAAAGCAGGTCTCGGGGCTTCCCGTGTCGGTTCGCAATAATGGCGGTGGTCATTACAACCACTCGTTGTTCTGGAAGATGTTATCGCCCAATGGTGGTGGTGCTCCTACCGGCGCGGTAGCCAGCGCAATTGATTCGGCATTTGGCAGTTTTGATGCGTTTAAAGAAGAATTCACCAACGCCGCGCTGGGTCGGTTTGGTTCGGGTTGGGCCTGGTTAATCGCAACCCCGCAGGGCGTTAAAGTCACTTCCACGGCAAATCAGGATAATCCGATTATGGATGTTGCTGACGATAAAGGCGCGCCGATTTTAGGGCTTGATGTCTGGGAGCATGCCTATTATCTGCGTTATCAGAATCGCCGCCCGGATTATGTGGCCGCTTTCTGGGAAGTTGTAAACTGGGACGAGGTTAATCGCCTTCTGGCAGACGCGGGCTAAAGTGCCTTAAATCCTGCCAGAGATCGTCTGCCAGTAAGAGGTCTGCATCCGGTGGGTGCAGGCCTATTCTTAGCCCTTGAGATGCAGCCAGGCGGCGATTGATGGTATTGCTGGTCCGTAAGGCCAGTGCGCGAATAAACTGATCAGCCTCATAGCCGAGTAGCGCGCGATAGTGCCGCTGTCCGGTTTGAATGGTTAATATTCCGCTCAGCGTTTCTACCGCTTTAAAGGGTTGCTCTGTTAACCGCCGAGCGGGGATGTTTCCTAAAGCCCAGGCTGGCGGTACGTAAAGGTCCGGCGGGGGCAGACCCTGATCAGAAAACCACGCGTGACAACGTCGCATTAAGTCTAAAATGCCTTCGGCATCCAGCGCTAAATGCTCGGCAACATCGCGCGAAATTAGCGCACTGTGCAGGCGGTGACGCCATCCGCCGAATTGATCAACCTGATGCGTCCAGCCATGCCCGGCGAGTGGATGACCTTCCGCTGACCAGGCCTTGAGTTGTTTGATTTGGTCAGCAGACCAATTGGTATGGGGTACCACAAGCAACGTTGCCGGCGGCCACCCCAGTGCCCGAGTTTTTTCAATCAGGTTGCTGACGGCGGTAAGATGCCGCGGCATCACATCATGAATGCTCAGCATGGTATTCATGGCTCGGGGGTTTCCTTTAACAAACCGACCCATTCATCAATGCAGCGCTGCGTCATCTGGTTTGCGGCTTCACGGCCTTGTAATGCTTGCGGGGCCAGTTTATCGGCCGGTGTTTCGAGGATTTCCTGTAGTGCTTCGGTTACCGTTTGCCCGGGGGCCATGATCCACAGGGCTTTTTGAAACTCGGGCCAATCGGCAATGCCGCAACCAGCGGAAACAAGGGTAATGCGGCCACGACTGAGTGCCTCGAGTGCAACGGTGCCAAATGCTTCCACTTCTGATGGCAATACCAGAATATCGGCGGCATCAAGCGCGGGAATCAGTGCATCACGTTCCATCCAGCCTAAAAAGTGAAGGTTGGCATGGGCGGTGGCGGCCGCTTGAACGACATCTCGCAAAGGGCCATCGCCGGCAATCGTGAACTGCAGATCGGGCAGTTGTCGCGCCGTCTCTAAAATCGCTTCAATATTTTTTTCTTTGGAAAGCCGGCCGATAAACAACACGCGTTGTGGCGGTATTTCTGGCGCTGTGGGTATGGTGTCTAAAAAACGACGGGGTACCGGGGTACCCACTGTTGCGACCTCTTTTGCCTGAAGAGACTCGGCAAGCTGTTCCATTTGCTTGGAGTTACTAATCACGACATCAGATCGCCGAATAATGAAATGATTAATTCGAGCCATGAAAAACCGATTAACGCGTTTAAGGACAGGCCCCCAGTACATTTCGGCAAGCGCTTCATAGTCTGTATTCCTCTCTC
>JAGXLT010000057.1 GCA_018334525.1 Gammaproteobacteria bacterium | reverse complement strand
GCTGTGGCGGGATCGGGATCGATATCGTGAAAGTTATTTAACTCAGTACCCGGGGTATTACCTGTCGGGTGATTCAGGGATCGTGGATCAGGATGGCTATGTCCACATTATGAGCCGCATTGATGATGTGATTAATGTGGCCGGGCACCGCCTATCCACCGGTGGGATGGAAGAGGTGCTCAGCGATCACCCGGATGTGGCGGAAGCGGCGGTATTTGGCGTGCGCGATGAGACTAAGGGCCAATTGCCAATGGGACTGATTGTGACGAATTCATCGTTTAGCGGCGATGAGGCAACGCTGATTAAAGAGCTCATTCAAAGTGTGCGCGATCAGATTGGGCCTGTGGCGGCGTTTAAACAATGCGTGATCGTGCCGCGGCTGCCGAAGACCCGTTCAGGTAAAACGCTGCGTGGCACGCTGCGCAGCATCGCCAATCAGGATGATTGGACCATGCCTGCCACTATTGATGACCCTGCTATTCTTGATGAGATTGCGCGGGTGTTTGACCAACTACACCCTCGCGCCTAGGGTCAGCCGCCCCGCGGAGAGCCCCGTCAGAAAGACGCATGATACCGTGCAAACCGCTGGTAAGTGGTTGCACGGCTATTTCATGGCCCAGCGATTTTAATGCGTCGGCCATTTCAGCGGCTTGCGTGCCTTCCTCCAGCTCGGTTTTGCCGTTGCGATTAATAAAGCTACCCGCATCCACGGCGGTTTTTAATGGCTGCTCCTGCATAAGGATGGCGGCTACACGTTGTGCAACATAACCGATAATTCGGGTGCCGCCCGGTGAGCCGATAATTAACGCCGGTTGCCCATTTGAATCAACAGCGATAACCGGTGACATAGACGATAGGGGGCGCTTGCCAGGCTGAATACGATTGGGATGCGGCCGACCATCGGCGGCGGCCGGGTCAAATCGAAAATCAGTCAGTTGGTTGTTTAACAAAAACCCGCCCACCATCAGCCGTGAGCCGAAAGGCATCTCAATAGAGCTGGTCATCGATACGGCGTTGCCGGATGAATCCATCACGCTGAAATGACTGGTGGAGTGGTTAATCAGTTTACTTGCGCTAGCGGCTGATTGGCCCGAATTCAGGCCGGGGAGGGCGATTCCAAGCGATTGATCAGCAGAAATGAGTGCGGCACGTTGCTCGAGATAGTCATCACTGAGCAGCGTTTCAACAGGCACATCGACAAAATCGGCATCGCCCAGGTATTCATTACGATCGGCAAATGCGAGGCGAGATGCCTCAAGAAACAGATGCGTTTGTAGGGTGGCAGTCGCCTCGGGAAATGCAGCCTTAGCCTGTTCAAACAGCGCAAGAATCTGCAGCACCGTCATTCCGCCACTGCTCGGTAAGGGCATGCTGCAAACGTTGTTTCGGGCGATTACAAGGCAAACAGGCGCGCGTTCGACCGCCTGATACTCGGCCATATCGTCCAGCGTTAGCAGGCCGCCATGTTTTTGTACGGTCTCAACAATCGCTTGAGCAATTGGCCCTTCATAAAAGGCGTTTGCACCCTCAGTGGCTATTTGCTTGAGCGTGGCTGCCAGCGCTGGATTTTTTAGCTGGATTCCGGCATTAATCGGCTCGCCATCCGGAAAGAAGTAACTGGCCATTGGCTCAAAGGCATTTAGCGGTAAATCAAGGCGCAGCATTTCTGCAAGCCGCGGTGTAACCGTAAAGCCGTTTTCGGCCAGCCGTATGGCCGGTTCAAACAGCCTATGCCAGGGTAAAACGCCATGCTCGGCATGCGCGGTTTCCAGCATACGTAAAAGACCGGGCACGCCGACTGAGCGCCCGCCGGGCACAGCATCAAGAAATGGAAGGGGCTGGCCGGACGCATCCAGAAAATGCGAGCTCTGTACCGCTTTAGGTGCCGTTTCTCTCCCATCAAAGGCTTGTAGGCGGTCATCCTGTGACCCGTAATGCAGTAAAAATGCACCACCGCCAATGCCACTTGATTGAGGCTCTACTAACGTGAGCACCGCCTGAATAGCGATGGCCGCATCAATAGCCGACCCACCTGCGGTCAGCATTTCAACACCGGCGTCAGTGGCCAGCGGGTGAGCCGCGCTTACCATGCTTTGCGCGGGCATAGCCTGTATACAGAGAAACAGGGCAAGGGCAATTCTTGGTAATTGAGTCATGCTTCGGCTCGTTGCAGTATTTTCCAGGTGCTAATTACTCCGATTAAGCAGAATACCGCAAAAATCCATCCTGATAACGCGGCGGCCATAATGCCCGAGAGAAGGGTGCCAACCGTGCAGCCGATGGCCGTCATAGCGCCCCAGCCAAGCAATACACCGCCCAGTAGATTTCTACCGGCTTCACTTGCGCTGGGTAAGCGGGGTTTAAAGTCGCCTGCCGGCAGGGCGGCCGCAAATGCCATGCTGACCATGCCAATCACAAATGCCCCGTTGGGTGAGAGCAGCGTTTCTTTCACAACGGTGGCACAGCCTGCGAGTGTATCCAGTCCCTGCAGTCGGGCCGGTAGCAGCCCGAGTTGATCCCCCGCCGTGCGCGATAGGCTGCCCAGCTCGGCGGTAACGCCCAGTGGGGCCACGCGCAGATAAACGACAACAGCCAAAAACCCGATAGCAAGTCCGGCGACCGGCGCGGACCAGCGTTGTTGGACGAGTGCAGCAATCGCGCTGGTAGCAGGTTTTGGGGAGGCTGGCTTTTTATGCGCGCGAACTAGCAGCAGCGCGATCCCGCCTAAAACAATAACCTGCAATAATGCCGAGCCGCCGTAGCCCAGGTGGGTAGGCAGCCAGATCACGGGGCCTTGCTGTATCGCGGCTAAGTAGAGCGAATTCCAGGTGGCAAACCCCAGGCCAAATCCCAGCAACGCCCCGATCAGAGCGGGTATGGAGCCGATAGAACCTTCTCCCAGGCGGTACAGATGGGCACTAATGCAGGATCGGGATAGCGCCATACCAATGCCAAAGACCAATGCCGCCAGCGCAAGGACCCAGCTGATCGGCCCGATATGCGCATCGGGGGGCAGGCGCCCGGCACTGGCGTCTGGCAGGAACAGGCCGAATACCGCGTGATAACCAAGCGTGCCCACTAAAAGGGCAATCACCAGAGCGAGTAATCCGCTGGCGTCACGCTGATCCATAAAATCTCGGGTAATGCAGAAAAAACAAAATCGGGCACGCTGCAGGATGTAACCAAACATACCGCCGGCAACCAGCGAAAAGGCAATGGCTTGGCTGTCTCTGGTCTGACCATTCATTAGCCAGGCTGCAAAAAACAGCGACGCCACAATGGCGCCGCTGATAGAGAGTCGTTGAATACGCAAGTCGGTTGTCCTTTTTACTGACCGCCCCATACGGTACCAGCAAGGTTAGTGACAGGAACACCGACTGAATTACCGTATTCAGTCCAAGATCCATCGTAGTTCTTAACCTCGTAGCCCAGGATTTTACTTAAAGCAAACCAGGTGTGGCTGGAGCGCTCGCCAATTCTGCAATAGGTGATGACCGGTTTCGATCCGTCCACCCCGGCCGCTGCATAGATCTCACGCAGCTCATCGGCAGATTTGAAGGTGCCATCCTCTGCAACGGCTTCGCCCCAGCTGACATTAACGGCGCTTGGGATATGACCGGCCCGAACGGCCAACTCATTCACGCCATCAGGTGCAATCACACGACCTTCGTACTCAGCCGCAGATCGAATGTCCACCAGATCCACACTGGGATTTTCTGATTTTGCCACTTCGACGACGTCCGGCAGGAATGCGCGTAGGGCGGTGTTTGGCTCACCCAGCTGAATATTACCCGCGGTGTAGTTGCTGGGTCTTACACTTAAGGGTCGGCCCTCAGCTTCCCATTTGCTTCGCCCGCCATCGAGCAGGCGCACGTTGTTTACGCCATAGATATCAAATATCCATGCGCCCCAGGCCGCAAACCAGTTGTTGGTGTCGCCATAAAGTACGATTTCCGTACCGTCTGAAATGCCGGCATCCTGCAGTAAGGTCTGAAAGTCTTCACGAGCAATAATATCGCGACGAACCGTATCGACGAGATCGGTGTGCCAACGAAAGTTGACCGAGCCCGGAATATGTCCTCGTTCAAATACGCCCGGATTGACGCTGACTTCGATGACACGAAGGTCATCACGATCGATATTTTTCTCCAGCCACTCCGTAGAGACCAGAAATTCAGAAGCCTGCGCAAAGCTGGCGGCCGTTAACAGTAACCCACCGGCAGCGGCGAGCAACGATTTCTTTAGATTAAGCATCAGTAATCCCCGTTGTTATTCATTCAGTTCACAAGCGGTAGGGTAATATTTGTGTGGGGGCAGAGAGAAAGAACATTTTCCGATATGCTTATTCCAAATGAATACCTTTAAGCCCCTTGTCAGACAAGCAGCGGTGCTGGTGGGCCTGGTAGAAAGGCCAAGCGGAGATCACCTGATTCTAACGCGGCGTAGCCTTGCACTGCCGGATCATGCAGGGCAGATTTGTTTTCCTGGTGGAGTAGTGGATCCGCAGGATTCGCATCATGCGGCCACTGCGCTGAGAGAGGCGCAGGAAGAGGTAGGGTTGGATCCCCAATTCGTTCAGGTGGCACACCAGTTGCCAAGTTATATGACGGGAACAGGGTTTGAAGTTACGCCGGTAGTGGCTCGCATTGACCCTGCCGCTCAATTGGTGCCGTGTTTTGCCGAGGTAAGAGAGATTTTTGAAATACCGGTGGCAACGGTTTTAACGTCCACGGCCTATCGATTTTTTCGTCATCCGCATCTGGGGCGGCAGCGGCTGTTATGGGCACTACCTTACGGGCCTTATTATATATGGGGTGCAACGGCCGCTATTTTAGTGCGTTTTCGGCGGGTAAATCGGCGTCAGTCGGGTAAGTACATTTCACCCCAGGATTCGCTGGCAATGCCTTCAGCGAGCAGCGTATCCAAGACCGAATCATCATGATCGGCAAAGCGTAGGATATCGCGTGTCGATTGTCCGTATTTCTCGCCGGGTCGGGGTGTAGCAATAACACTTTCGGTGACGCGAACCGCATGTGGATCGGCCTGAATAATCACGTGGCCACTGGGGTGATCGTCATAACGGGTGAAAGAAAAAGTGCCTTGCGGTGTGTAAGTTGCACTTTGCAAAGGCGGATGGCTGTTGTAGGCGCGAATCGTCTCCAGTGTTTCACACACCGCAGCACCGATGCCTGCTGCCTGTAACCGGTTGACCCAGTCTTCTGCCCTGGCGGTGACAAAAATGGCGGCTAAGAAGGCCGCCCGATTCTCCGTGGGGCAATCGTCTAAACCGGCAAATTCTTCTAAGGCAGCCAGGCGCGGTAAATCATTTTCATAGGCACTCAGCAGCACGTATCCGTCCGATGCCTGATAAAAGCGAGTCAGGTCATCGAGCCCCGGGGTTTCAGGGCCTGATGGCTCGTCAAACAATCCGCGCCGCGCATAGTCATAGCAGTAGGGCAGCTGGAGCAATCCGCTGAGTGCGGCCAAAGAGGTTCGCGGGCGATAAGCATGCCCTGTGTGCGTACGAGCAAATAAGGCGGTAGCAATGCCCATCGCGGCGGCAAACCCGCACATCACATCAATCGTACCGACATGCGCATGTTCTTCAGGGGTGTCCATGCCACCACCAAAGCGCAACATCACGCCCGTTGTCGCCTGTACCAGGTCGTCATACCCCGGGTAGTTGCTTCGCGGGCCGGTTCGTATTCCCCCGAAACAATCCAGTTGACAGAAAATGGCCTGAGGGTTGATAGCTTTCAGGCTTTCGGCATCAAAGCCGAGGCGTTGAACCTGCTCATCGGTTGCATTCCATACCACCACATCGGCATTGCGAATGAGCCGGTTCAGTGCCTCTCGGCCGGCGGGCGGCCGGAAGTCGAGCAGGCATGAGCGCTTAGAGCGCATATGCGTTAGCCCGTAAATCACGGTATTGGTCGGATCATACTGCGGGTTTGCCGGATCAATTTTTATGACCTCAGCGCCGAATCGCGCCAGAAAGGCGGTGGAGTGAGGGCCGGCAATCACATTGCACAGGTCAACAATACGCACCCCTTCCAGCCAGCCTTTGCCTTGACGCTGCGGGCGTCGGCGCGGCAGTTGCGTTGGCAGCGCACGCATTTCAGCCAATGCCTGATCAACGCTGACCCACCAGCGCGGATGGGGCTTCAGCATGGCCTCCCCGCATTCCTGCATCCAGACGAGCGGTGCGGGTTGTGTCATGACCCCGTAGACCGGGTCATTCACCTCAATCATCAACCCGGCCGTTTCAGCATGATCATCATTGATCCATTCCTGCAGCCAGCGCTGGGGGCTACCCGGGAAGCGGCCCCTGCCAAAGATTCGTTCCCATTCCTTAGTGGTCCGGGTCAGGAAAACTGCCTTCATTCGCTCTGCGATATGATCTGCCCACTCACGCGGCAGGGGGTATAGCCCCAGGCTAACGTCGTGCGCCCATTCCCGGCTGGATGTGTACACATCCAACTGATCCGCAAATCCTTCGGCAACCAGATCTTCATATAAACCGAGAGTTTCCA
>JAGXLT010000056.1 GCA_018334525.1 Gammaproteobacteria bacterium | reverse complement strand
CAGTCAATTTCAAAGCCGGCTACTTTGAACGCCCAACAATCGTAGAGGGACCTACGTATGATTGCTACCAAGACAAAATTTTTGTCTGCTTTAAGTCTTGCCCTGCTAACGGGGTGTGCGGCTAGTCCAAAAAATATCACCCCGAGTTACGTTTCCCCTATGCAGTATCAATCCTTCAACTGTAATCAGGTTGAGAGTGAGATGCGACGGGTGAGTAGCCGCGTGCGAAGCGTTGCGGATATACAAGATAAAGAAGCCAGTAACGATGCTGCTGCGGTGGGCGTTGGCTTAGTGCTATTTTGGCCAGCATTGTTTTTTCTTGCAGGCAGCGACAAGGAGCAAGAGCTTGCTCAATTGATGGGGGAGCATGAAGCATTGCAGCAATCCGCAATTCAAAAGGAATGTGGATTTGCTGACCAACTGGAGGGGTGAGCCGCCCACGCGCAGAGAAATGCCTAACGAGAGGAGCGTTCAAACCAATAATCGCTCCTTAATCGCCTCGATGTGCCTTGGACCGATTTCACAGCAGCCACCGATAATGGTGGCGCCTCGTTCGATCCAGCGTTCGGCATAATCAGCATATGCGGCGGGCGTAAGTTCTTCGCGTGCGCTGAGCGCATCAACGGTGCCGCCGGGTGAAAGGTTGGCTGCGGCTTTAAAGCCGTTTGCATAGGCGCCAAAAGGCACATTGAGCTTGGCAAGTGTGATCAGCGCGGTGGATACGGCTTCCGGCGTTGAGCAATTGATGAGCACTGCATCGGCGCCAGCCTTAACGGCCGCATCGGTTGCTTGAGCCAGTGGCTCGCCGGAGCGCAATTGCGCGCCATTTCGGTCATCAACGCTAAAGGCCGTCCATACCGGCAGGCCGCTTTCCTTTCCGGCGCGGGTAGCGGCCAGCGCCTCCCGTGTCAGACTCATCGTCTCGCAAATGAAAAGATCAACACGCGCAGCCTGTGCGGCGACTAGGCGGCGATAATCCCTCAGGCAGGTGGCATCGTCTGGCACCACATCAGCATGATAGCTGGCAACCAATGGCGGCAAGCAGCCTGCAATCCGCCCAGATTGCTCGGTTTCATTACGTGCCTGATGGGCCGCATCGAGTGCTGCTTCATGCAGTGGCTCAAGCCATTCCGCCTGACCGTCGCGTGCTAGGCGTTGTGGTGTAGCCACATAGGTATTGGCGGTGATGACCTGAGCGCCAGCCTGAATAAAGTCACGATGCACCGCGACTACTAGCTCGGGTTCATCAAGCATCACCTGAGCAGACCAGAGCGGGGTAACGGGTCGATTACTCCGGCGGCGAAGTTCTTGGCCCATACCACCATCAAGCAATGTGATGTTTGTCGTTTTCATAGTTTCCCAATGATTGCGTGTTCGCCATTCGGCTCAAGGCGAATCAGAATGCCTCGGCCCGAAGCAACACTTTGCCCGGTTATTGCCCGTACGTTGACCTGATGGGTGACCAGTATCGCACTTGGCCCCCCGTGGAGGGTGTCCAGTAAGTCGCGGAGCTTACGCACAATGGTGTCTCTTTTGCCGCGGTTTTGAAAAAAGCTATTCAATCCGGAGTGGGTGATCGGGGTGCCAATGTCCATTTCCGTTGCAGTGTCCTGACAGCGACACCATTCGCTTGAAAAAATAAGCAAGTCATTTAGGCCAGCATCGCGAAAGGATTTGCCTAAGTCACGAGCCTGCTGCCGGCCTTCAGCGGAAAGATTACGCTGAGTAGTGCAATCGCCGATGGTAAATTCCGGCGGGTCACCAAAACCTGGTGCTAAGGCATGCCGTAAAAGTAAGACATGACTGCCTTGCTTCATGGCGGTAAGCAGTGTTTCTGAGGCGATGCTTGCGGTCGAAACGCACAGCAAAAAGGCCGTCAGAGTGAAGGATAAGAGTCGGTACATGGGGCATACGATAACTGAAGTCCTGGCGTGGCTGTTACCCTGTCATCATGCTACACAGCATTGCGCCATTGTTGCGGGGTTGGTCTGCCGATCAAGGCGGAATGGGCAGTGTGCTGCTGGTGTTGTTGGCCGCTTTTTTTTGGGGCTTATCGGGCGGCATTGGTGGCTATCTGACTGGTAAAGGATGGGATCCGATTGTCGTTTCGTTTTTTCGAGGCGCCGTGGGACTTTTCTTCGCTTTTGCCTGGTTACTGGCCAGTCCCTACGGCAGCGGCCTGCGCAGCTTACGACTATGGCTGTTTTCTGCCCTTGCCGGGCTCGGCGTTGCCGGTAACTTTGGATTTTATTACCTCAGTATTGCCGAAGGCAGTGTGGCAGTGGCTGCCACATTGATGTACACCGCGCCGGTTTTTGTTTACACCGCAGCGTTTGTGTTTGGTTTTGAGACCTTAAGCAGGTTAAAGCTCGGCGCGATTGGCCTGGTGTTATTGGGTATGGTCCTGTTGACGGGCGCTTATGACCTCAGTGCGAGTGCTGTCACGCCCATTGCCGTGGTGGCTGGCTTGATGGCGGGTATTTCCTATGCCGTATTTATCTTTGGTTTTAAATCGGCGGCATCACGCGGGAGTCCTCAAGCTATTTTAGTCATCGCATTTGCTGTGCTGAGTGTCGTGCTGCTTGGTATCAGCAGTAGCGCAGAGATCACCCGGGTGTTCGCTGCACCGATCTGGCCTTTATTTCTTGCGCTCGGCGTATTTGGCGCAGGGTTATCGTTTATGTTTTACATTGTAGGGCTGAGGCAAATATCCCCAGCAATCGCCTCGATTATTGCCATGGTAGAGCCGATTACTGCTTCGGTTTTTGGTGTGGCGTTTTTGCAGGAATCGCTCAGCGTGGTGCAAATGCTCGGTATGGTGTTAATACTTTTTACAATTACTGCAATGGCAACGAGTTTTAAATGAAAGCCCTCGCGTTTACTTTTCTCACTTGGCTTGTTTTGGTAGCCCCCGCTGGGGCATCAGAGTGTCGGGTGACCCTGCCCGATATAACTTTTAGCACGCTGCGCACCCTTCATGTTGCCATCGATGGTGAGATCGTTGTGGCCAATGGTTATCGCGGGGCCTCACCCACGGCGGCGACCAATGTGAAGTCCGTCTCCAAAACGCTGATGGGCGCAATGGTTGGCGCCGCAATCTTTAACGACGTGTTAAGTGGCGTCGATGAGCACGTTGCGGATCTGCTGCCGACGGCGCTGCCCGCTAACCCTGATCCACGGCTAAGCCAGCTCACTGTTGGGCATCTACTTAGCATGCAGTCAGGGTTACGGCGAACATCGGGGCAAAATTACGGTGCTTGGGTGGCGAGTAGCGATTGGACGCGCGCTGCACTAGATCAGCCAGTTGAGCAAGCTCCTGGCGGAGAAATGCGTTACTCCACCGGTAATACGCATCTGCTTTCGGCAATACTCGAGACATTAGCGGGAAAGCCAAGTTATGTATTAGCTAACGAATGGTTAGCTCCCGCAGGCATTGATGTGGCTGATTGGATGACAAGCCCTGAAGGGGTCGCGTTGGGTGGTAATCAAATTGCCATGCGCCCCGAAGCGGTGATTGCTCTGGGTGAGCTTTATCGCAACAACGGGGTTGCGCCGAATGGCGAACGGCTGCTGCCTGAGGAGTGGGTCGCGGAGAGCTGGCGGGTACGGGCGCATTCGCGCTGGACAGGAGATGGCTATGGGTATGGTTGGTTTGCTCGGTCATTCGCTGGCTATCAAGGCTATTATGGCTGGGGGTATGGAGGCCAAATGCTCTATGTCATTCCGGATCTTAATATGACGGTGGTGATGACCTCAGATACGAATCGCCCGTCGGGTCGTACCGGCTATCGCGATGCGCTGCATGAATTTGTTGCTGATTTGTTGGGCACGACAGCGTGTTAACGGCACAGATTTGGGTCGATGCCGATGCCTGCCCGGTCGCCATCCGGGAGATTTTATTTCGTGCCGCCGAGCGCGTGCAGATACGGCTAACGCTCATTGCTAATCAGCCGATTCGCCTAAGACCTTCGCCGCTCATTAAGCAGATCCAAGTCGCGGCGGGTTTTGATGTCGCCGATGATGAGATTGTTCGTTATGTGACTGCCGGTGATCTAGTGATCACAAGCGATATTCCGCTGGCCGCTGAGGTAATCGCAAAAGGCGCGCTGGTGCTGACTCCCCGGGGTGAGGCGCAGACCCGTGAAAATATTGGTGCGCGTCTGCAAATGCGGGATTTTATGGAAACCCTGCGAAGCAGTGGGGTGCACACCGGTGGGCCAACAGGTTTGTCGGCTACCGATCATAAGCGCTTTGCCGATGCGCTGGATCGATACTTAACGAGCCTTTAGGTACGAAAACCCTCTCTCTTCCATGCATTCAACCATGGCACGGCTTCGCACATACTCGAGCTCTTGAGATATCGATTGCGCGCCGCTTGCTGAAGGCATTCCCAGAGGTCGACGCTCCGGAAAGCCCCTAATGGTCATCGTGCTAAACGCGATGTGTCGCCGCTCAATCTGATCCTGACGATGGGCCGCCGCCTCATCTGCCGCTTCGCTGCAGTATGTGAGCGCCTCTGCATAGACCGCTTGCTCAGCGTCACCACGCTGAAAGGTCAGATCATCAACGCGTGGCAATGTGCAGCCGGCAATTACCGGAAAAATAATGATTGCGAGTCGTTTCATCGCGTGTCCGCCTAAGTTGTGTCACTGCTCACAGTTTACTCATCACTAATCAATTACGGTCTTTTCTATTGTGTGTCGCCGTTAATAGTTGAGGTAAAAATGCTCCATCATGGTCATGACCATGGCTATAAGCTGTTGTTCAGTCACCCAGAGATGATTGTTGATCTTATCCGCGGTTATGTTCGTGACCCGTGGGTCGAGCGTGTTGATCTCTCCACGCTTGAAAAAGTGGGGGGCAGTTATGTGAGTGATGACCTTCGCGAAAGAGAAGATGACATGATTTGGCGATTGCGGTGGAAGGGTAATGATCGCTGGGTATATGTCTACTTGCTGTTGGAATTTCAATCGACTTCTGAGCGATTTATGCCATTGCGCGTGCTTACCTATCTCGGGTTACTTTATGAAGATTTGCGCCGTCGAGATGAATTGACGGACAACAAACTATTGCCGCCAGTGTTGCCGATTGTTCTTTATCGCGGCGCTGAGCAGTGGCGTGGCGCTGAGGATGTTGCTGATTTGATTGAACGAGTGCCTGGGGGTTTAGAAGCCTATTGTCCAACGCTCCGTTACTTACTGCTCGATGAAAGGAGGCATGACGATAAATATTCTCAGAAGACACAGAATTTAGTTTCTGCGCTCTTTGCGCTTGAGAGCAGCCGCAGTCCTGCTGATTTGGAAGTTGTTTTAGAAAACCTTGTGGTCTGGCTGCAGGGGCCCGAGCAGGTTTCCTTAAGGAGGAGTTTTACGGTCTGGCTTAAACGGGTCTTGCTACCAACCCGTGTGCGCGGGGTAAACTTTGAGTCATTGAACGATTTACAGGAGGTACGAGGTATGTTGTCCGAGCGTGTAGATGATTGGACTCAGAACTGGAAAGAGCAGGGAATTGCGGAGGGACGGAAGATAGGCTTTGAGCTTGGCCGCCAAGAAGGCCGCCAAGAAGGCCGCCAAGAAGGCCGCCAAGAGGGCCGCCAAGAAGGTGAGGTATTACTGCTAATGCGGCAAATTGAGCAGAAATTTGGCGCTGAGGCGCTTGATGCTTGCCGCAAGCGTATCGAGGCTGCTGATGCGGAGGCATTGCTCGATTGGTCAGTCCGTATTCTGACTGCAAAATCTATCGACGAGGTCATCGGTTCCGACATTACTCGGTGAGTTGTTTAACGGCGTAGTCAGCGGCATCGTCAAAGGGTCGGAGTACTACGCTGGCGCCTTGTTTGAGCAGATCATCGGCATCGGCCATTTTTTGGACGGAAAGGAAGACCCGGCCCCGATAGTTTGCTGAACGCAGGCCGTGAAGGAGCGTTAGCTGCGGATCGGCCTCAGTCAGTGCGCCGCGATCACGCGGCACAGCGGAAACAACCGCTTTAACCTCTGAAAGCTCAAGACGGGCAACAAATTCAGGGTCAGTGGCATCGCCGTAGGCTGCATCCATCCCCATGCTGCGCCAGTTGGCAAGTGCCTCAGGGTCAAAGTCGATGCCGAGCACGCGGTAGTTCTGTTCTTTGAGGCGTGCACCAATGCGGCACCCGTAGCGGCCGAGGCCGAAGATAATAAAATCATGACCGCCGACACCTTCATTACCATCGGTGTCAGTCGTCTCACGATGCGCGTGACGCCGCTCAAAGACGCCCAGCCAAGGCTCCAACCATTCAAACAGTTTGTGCGAAAAGGTGATCATATAGACCGATAGGGCGATGGTAACCAGTCCTACAAGGGTTACCAGCCCCATTGCCTCTTGACCAACGTGCCCGATACTAATACCCATCGCCATAAAAATCAGAGAAAACTCAGAGATTTGCGCAACGGTCAGTCCGGCAAGAAAGCCAGTGCGCTTTCGGTATCCCATATATCCCATAATTACTAGTACGATCAGCGGGTTGCCGATGAGAACAAAGAGCGACAGCGCCACCGCTGGTGCAATCTGATCACTCATGGTGGATAGCTGTAGGCTGGCACCCAAGTTAATAAAAAAGAACA
>JAGXLT010000055.1 GCA_018334525.1 Gammaproteobacteria bacterium | reverse complement strand
GACAATGGCGCAATGATTGCGTACGCCGGTCAGCAAAGGCTTGCGGTGGGTCAGCGTGATGTTGGCGAGATCGAGGTCAGGCCGCGTTGGCCATTGGGCGAATTAACCGCGCCGGCGGCCGATACGGGGTTCGGTGCCGTCTAAAAGTCGCCGAATATTGTCCTGATGGCGATAAACGGTTAGCGCTGCCATTAAGGTCATCGCAGCGATAATCATCAGCGGTGATGAGAGTAGCGCGAGGTACACCGGCGCCAACACGGCAGCGGCTAGTGCAGCGAGCGAGGAGCGACGCCCGACTGCGGCGATGAAAAGCCAGGTGAATAAGGCAGCAAGGCCTGCCGGCCATGACCATGCCAGTAAAACACCAAAGCCGGTTGCCACGCCTTTGCCACCCCGAAAGCCGTGAAACACCGGGTAGAGATGGCCGATAAATGCCGCTAAGCCCGTGAGCGCAATGATGCCCGGCGCCATGCCAAGCTGATGGGCAAACCAAATGGCGAGTATCCCTTTGCCGCCGTCGCCAAGTAAGGTCAGTGCAGCGGCTTTTTTTCCGCCGAGGCGCAATACATTGGTTGCTCCGGGGTTGCCGCTGCCAGCATTGCGCGGATCACCAAGCCCCAATGCACGGGCCACCAGTACGCCGGCAGATACGGATCCCAAGAAATATCCAGCAGCGACTATAACTATCTCGATCATGTCGGCATTGGATACGCTTGGTGGAATTCGGTCAAGCTGCCTCTTGTGTTGTGCACGTGGAAATGGAATGCTCGCGCAGCCATGGATACGCTTTTTATACAAGAACTTGAATTGCGGGCTGTGATTGGCGTGCATGACTGGGAGCGAACCTTCGCGCAGCGGTTGCGCGTGGATTTGGTGCTGGGTGTGACGACAGAGATGGCTGCCAGAACGGATGATTTAACGCATGCCGTCGATTATTCGGCGCTCGCCGCGCGTTTGCAGGAATCAGCAGGGCAGTCGGCGTGTGCGCTCATCGAAACATTGGCGGCGCGCCTTGCAGATGAGGTGCTTGAGCAGGCAGGTGTGCACTGGGTTCGGCTGACATTACATAAGCCCGGCGCACTGCCGAAGGCCAAAACTGTAGCCATTACTATTGAGCGCCCCATAAAAAATTCCGACGGGGAGGTGACCTGATGACCCATGCCTATTTGAGTATCGGCAGTAACATCGAACCCGAAGCAAATGTGCGAGCAGCCGTGAAGGCGCTGCAGACGCAGTATGGTGAACTCGTTATCTCGCCGGTGTATCAAACGCCGGCTGTCGGTTTTGAGGGCGATGATTTTTATAATCTGGTCGTCGGCATAGAAACGGCTGACCCAGTAGAGGCCCTGGCGATTGCCTGTCGTGCGATTGAAACAGGACAGGGGCGGCAGCGCGAGGCGCAACGCTTTAGCGCGCGAACACTGGATATTGATATTTTACTGTTTGGAGACATGGTGCGAGAGGCAGCGCCCAGTCTGCCGCGTGATGAAATCTTAAAATACGCCTTCGTGCTTAAGCCGCTGGCGGATGTGGCGCCGGATGCACGGCATCCGACAGACGGTCGGTGTTATGCGGATCTATGGGCGACATTCCCACATGATCAGGATGGTCTGCGGCTGGTGCAGTTGGATTTTGACTGAGCCTGATAAAACCGCTGTTGAGTACAGTCATCAGCTTAATGATCGAATTAAAGCGGCTATTGCGATGGCCGGTGGTGCGCTCGATTTTTCCGATTTCATGAGCCTTGCGTTGTATAGCCCGGGTCTTGGGTATTACAGCGCAGGTCAAACCCGTTTTGGCCATGGTGGCGATTTTATAACGGCACCGCTAGTCAGCAGCTTTTTTGCTAAAGCGCTGGCAGGCCAAGCCGCGGTGGTGCTGGCCTCCTTAGGCTCGGGCGATGTGCTGGAATTCGGCGCCGGCAATGGACAAATGGCCTATGACCTTTTGTGTGAGCTCGACCGATTGGGGCACTGTCCTGAGCATTATTATGTGGTTGATGTGAGTGCGGATCTCAAGGCCACACAGGCAAAAACACTGGCCGGACTGCCAGCACACTTGCGGAATCGGGTGGAATGGCTTGATCGCCCGCCAGGCGCGGGTTTCCGTGGCGTGGTGATTGCTAATGAAGTCCTCGATGCTCTGCCGGTCAGACGGTTTGAGCGTGAAGTCAGTGGTGTCAGTGCTTTGGGGGTTGGTGAAGAGGACGGGCGTTTGTGTTGGCGTAAAACGCCTGCTGATCAGGTGCTGATTGATGCCGTCGCGGAGATTGAGGCGGATATTGGTGAGCCGCTGGCAGAGGGTTATCAGTCAGAGTGGTGCCCCTCCTTAGCGCCGTGGGTAAACGAGCTGGGTCGCCTGCTCGATCAGGGTCTGATTTTGTTGATTGATTATGGTTATCCGCGGCGGGAGTTCTATCATCCGCAACGCGGAATGGGCACGCTAGTGTGTCACTACCGGCACCATGCGCATGATGATCCGTTTTTTTGGCCGGGCTTACAGGATATTACGGCTTTTGTTGATTTTACGGCGGTTGCGCGAGCCGGCGTGAACTCAGGGCTGGAACTGGCAGGTTTTGCCACACAGGGCAACTTTCTGGCAGGCGCCGGAATCGGGCAGATTTTGGAGCGGGAAGCGGCTGGTGATCCCAATCGAGCTGCAGAGCTGGCGCAGCAAGTAAAGCCTTTATTATTCCCGGATGAAATGGGTGAGCGCTTTAAGGTAATGGCCTTTTCCCGTTCATTACCCGTTACGCTGCCGGCCTTTTCTTTTGTTGATCATTGCGACCGACTTTAGTACTACTAGTAAAAAGGTACTAAATTAATGCCAATCGGGAGCAATGGAATGCCGCGTAAAAATAAAAAGCAAGGGGCCGCCATTGCAGCCTATCGCCGATTAAAACAAATCAACTCTGCGCTAATGGCCTACGCGCCGCGTCCAGTTTGCGAGCGACTGATAAAAACAGGCATCGCGGATCAATCTGACGAAACTCCACGCCATTGTCACGTGTGTGTTTTATTTAGCGACATTCGGGGTTTTACCGAGCTATCTCGGATTCTTGATGATGAGCGCCTGTTATTAACCGTGCAGACCAGCTCTGAGCGGCAGTCCAAAATGATTGAGGCCTTTGGTGGTTACGTGGATAACTATGCGGGCGATGGCCTTATGGCGATATTTGAGGGCCATGACAAAGTTGCAAAGGCTTGTGGTTGCGCTCTTGAGCTAATCGGTGCAGCTGCTCGGGCGGATGAGGATGGTGAGCCTGTTTCCGTAGCGGTGGGTCTGCACGTGGGGGATGTGATGATGGGTGATGTCGGCTCAAGTGAGCGGCGCAGCTACACCGCGATTGGCGAGACAGTTAACGTCGCCTCACGGCTTTGTGATCATGCCCGCACGCCGGAGGTGATCACCTCAAATGCCGTTCGTTTGGCGTTGCCAAAAGAATCCAACATGGCCTTTGAGGGGCTTAGCTCAGCGATTATTCCTGGGATTGAGGGGCATATGCCGGTCTATCGACTGCGTCGCTGCTGAAAGCGATTGATTCGCTCTGTATGAATCGCCCTAGCAATTTCCGGCCCGCGCAAACCACGGTCGATGAGAGATTGCACGGAAATATCCTGAGTAATCGCTAATGCCTGCTGAAGCGCCTGTGAGTCTGCGCTAGCGCTAGCTTCTGAGCCCTGAGCGCGAAAAATAGCCTGACAGGCGCAGGTAAAGTCAGCCAGCCGTTCCGGCCTGCGATAAGCATCTAAAGCGACCAGTAAATTGATAACGGCCTCGGCGCTTTGCGAAGCCAGGCGATGGTACTCGCGATAGTGCTGATGAACCAAAACTGCCAGATCACGGCAATGACGCGGCGCTCGCAACTGATCACTCAGCTTTGCAATATCAGCATCAACGCGATGCAGGAGCACCGCAAAACGCACTGCCAGTGTGCCGTTAAGTGCGGCCGCCTCACGAAGGGCAGCACCTATCAGCGCCAGCTGATCCGCCCCGACATCAAGTGCCGGCAGGATGACAGGCAAAAGGTGACTGTCCTTTAGAATTTTAATAAAAACATCCGGTCGTGATGTCATTAGCGCCTTGGCCATTTCCTGCCAGACACGCTCCGGGACGAGCGCGTCTGCTTCATGTTCAGCCACCATGCGCTGGCATAGCGCCAACGTCTCGTCAGCGACATGAAAGTCCTGATTGGCAAAGCGAGCAGCAAAGCGGGCAAGGCGCAGAATACGGACGGGATCTTCACGAAAGGCCGGTGAGACATGTCGGAGCCGACGTGCAGCCAGGTCAGCCTGCCCACCCCAGGGGTCGATCAGTTGTCCATCCGCGGTTTCTGCAATTGCGTTAACGGTTAAATCACGACGTTGCAGATCTTCTTCAAGGGTTACGCTGGCATCTGCCTGAAAGGTAAAGCCGTGATAGCCCGGCGCCACCTTTTGTTCGGTGCGGGCAAGGGCATACTCTTCGTGAGTGTCCGGGTGCAGAAAAACCGGAAAGTCTTTGCCCACGGGCTGAAACCCTCGAGCAATCATCTCTTCGGGCGCTGAACCCACAACAACCCAGTCTCTTTCTGTGACAGGCAGGCCTAGGAGGCGATCACGAACGGCCCCGCCAACCGCATAAATCTCAAGGCCTTCGGTGATGTTCACCGCTGATCAGCCGTGGCGGCCTGCATCACGCCGCCATTCATCATATCGACCCCGCGGGCTATGTCCGCCAATGTAATCCGGTGCAACGGCCTCAAGTGCGGTGGGGTGGATGTCCAACGTGAGCAGCCCGTTTTCGGAGCAAACGTTATCGACTTGTGCAGAGAGGTAGTTATCAAAGGTGTAGGGCTTGCCGGGCGCATGCTGCATGATTTTTCCCTGCAGCTTAGAGAGTCCATCAGGTAGACCGATGATAAGCCGACGACGCCCCAGTAGCTGTGCGACATAGCGAACAAGCGCCTCAAGCGTATAAACACTGGGGCCGCCAAGCTCGTAGGCTTTGCCAAAGGTGTCAGTGTCGTTCATTACCTTTGTGAACGCTGTAGCGACATCATCAACAAAAACCGGCTGAAAGCGGGCGTTCGGTGTTGGTAAGGGCATGACGGGTGAGACTTTCAGCAGGTTAGCAAAGGTATTTAAAAAGCTATCGTTGGGGCCGAAGACGACTGATGGCTTAAAGACAGTGACCCCCATCTCGGCGCTATTGGCTGCGAGTGCCAATTGTTCGCCTTTGGCTTTGGTCTGCTGATATCGGCTGGGTGCATCTTCTTCAGCACCTAACGAGGACATGTGCAGCAGCCGTTTTACGCCGGTTGCCTTGCAGGCCGCGAGAATTTTCTCTACCAGCGTGATGTGGATGTCCTCAAAGCGACGCCCTGGTTTTTTGTCCTCATTAAGAATCGCAATCAGGTTAATGACCACGTCTGCATCCATGAGGGCGGTGTTCAACGCCTCAGCGTCGTGGACATTGACCTCAACTAATTCAAGGTTAGGGATGGGTAAAAGGTGGCGATTGCGTTCGCGATGACGAGTCAGGACGCGAATATGGACAGAGGTATTCGCCAGCTGATTGGCAATGCGTCGGCCAATAAAGCCTGTCCCGCCGAGAATGCAGATGGTTTGGGTGCGCGACATTGATGCGCTCCTGTGAAATAGCTTTCGTTACCGGGGATTGTAGAGTAATCCGGCCCTTACTCGCATGCTTCTGTATACTTCGGTGCCATTCAGGCGAGGGAGCGAGCAGTGTTTGATTTTCTGCTCTATATGATTGCAGGAGTTTTTGTCGGACTGCTGTCCGGGCTATTCGGCCTCGGCGGTGGCGTTGTGATGGTCCCGGCAATGCTGCCTATTTTTGCCGCACAGGGTATGAGCGCAGATGTTGCGATGCACGTCGCCGTCGGCAGTTCTTTGGCAACTATCGTTTTTACCGGCATTTCCTCCGCACATGCACACTGGCGGCTTGGTAACCTTGTTGTCAGCATATTGCCCTGGCTTGTGCTGGGCCTGGTTTTGGGTGCGCTGACCGGGTCGCAGGTTGCCGCCGCGTTATCGGGACAGTCACTTAAAATTATCTTTGGCATATTTCTGTTGCTGTTCTCTGTGCGAATGTTTTTTGGTGTTCAGCCAGAGACTGCGCGTGGTATGCCAGCGCCGTTTGTTGTGTCGCTGGTGGGCTTTCTTATCGGATGCCTTTCCAGTCTTGTCGGCATTGGCGGCGGCACGATGGTGGTGCCCTTTTTGCTATGGACGGGGGTGGCAATGCGCCAGGCGGTGGGAACGTCGGCTGCTGCCGGCGTTTTTATCGCAGTAGCCGGGTCTATTGGATTTATGCTGGCGGGCACAGGTGATGATCAGTTACCCGCATATAGCACCGGATATATTTATTGGCCGGCAGTATTTGGCGTGGCCGTTGCGAGCGTTTTTTTGGCGCCTATTGGCGCTCGCCTGGCCAATCGGTTGCCAAGTCGGTTGCTAAAACGCGGTTTTGCCATATTTCTGGCCCTGGTCGGGCTTCGCTTACTCTTCAGCTAAGACCTAATTTTTGCTCTAAATAATGAATGTTTGCGCCGCCCTGCCGGAATGCTTCATCTTTCATGAGTCTTTGCTGCAGAGAAATATTGGTTTTAATACCCT
>JAGXLT010000054.1 GCA_018334525.1 Gammaproteobacteria bacterium | reverse complement strand
GTGACCCAACAAAAGGGCACGGAGCCACCGTTTACGGGTACTTACAACGACTTTAAAGGCGACGGCGTTTTTGTTTGCGTCTGCTGTGACGCGCCATTGTTTGATAGCGCCGAAAAATATGACTCAGGATCAGGCTGGCCGAGTTTTTGGGCCCCGATTAATGCCGACAATATTGACGAAAAGGCGGATGAGAGTCTCGGTATGCGTCGGGTTGAGGTGCTGTGTCATCAATGCGATGCGCATTTGGGTCATGTCTTCCCCGACGGGCCGCCTCCCACAGGGCTGCGATACTGCATCAATTCCGCTTCGCTGCACTTTAATCCCAGAAACAATAAGGTATGATAACGAAGTGAATACAACTTACTGATTTTGGTGAATGATCATGCAAGAAGCAGCTCTCCCCAGCGAAGCGAAGCGCCTTGCCGACGCGAAAGGAGCACAAGCACCTCATCCGCGCGCAGGCGAGCAAATGAGCGGTGCGGAGATGGTAATCGAGGTATTAGCCCAGGAAGGCGTGGATACGGTCTTCGGGTACAGTGGTGGGGCGATACTGCCAACGTACGACGCAGTGTTTCGGTACAACGAGCGTAACCGGACCCAGCCTGCTGAAGAACCAATGCGCCTGGTCGTTCCTGCCAATGAGCAGGGCGCAGGATTTATGGCGGCAGGATATGCGCGCAGCTCGGGTAAAGTCGGCGTGTTTTTGGTCACCTCAGGCCCTGGTGCCACCAATACCGTTACACCAATTCGTGATTGCATGGCTGATTCCATTCCTGTGGTGGCAATTACCGGGCAGGTGCCGCGTAGTGCAATGGGCACAGACGCTTTCCAGGAAGCGCCGGTCGTTAACATCATGGGCGCGTGTGCCAAACATGTCTTTTTAGTAACGCGACCCGAGCAGCTGGAAGAGACGATTCGTACGGCATTTGAGGTTGCACGGTCCGGCAGACCGGGGCCTGTGGTTGTTGATCTGCCCAAGGATATTCAAAACTGGGTGGGTGATTTTAAGGGCGAAGGTGTGTTGGGTATTCGCGGCTATCGGCAGCGGATGGAAGCACTTGCCAAGCAGCAGGTTTCTGAACAAAAAGCCAAAGACTTTTTTGCATTGCTGGAGCAATCGCGCCGGCCCCTGCTTTATGTGGGTGGCGGGGCTATCCATGGGGACGGCGCTGAGGCCGTGATGGCGTTTGCCAAGGAACATGGTATTCCGGCCGTTACAACGGTAATGGGGCTTGGCGCGGTCGATAGTACCGATGAATTGTGTTTGCATATGCTGGGCATGCACGGCACCGCGTATGCAAATTATGCGGTCGAGGACTGTGACTTCATCGTTGCAATTGGGGCCCGATTTGACGATCGCGTAGCAGCCCGGGCCGAGTTGTTTGCGCCGCTTGCTGAACATATTGCCCATATTGATATTGATGCAGCGGAAATCGGCAAAGTTAAACGGGTCGATTGGTCGCATATTGGCGAGGCGGGCCATGCAGTGCAGTCCCTGCTGGAGTATGGCCGGGCGTTTGGCTTTAAGAAGGATTACAGCCGCTGGGCTGCGCATTGCCAGGATCTGCGGGAGCGTCATCCGATGAGCTACAAGCAGGATGGTGATCTGATCCAACCGCAAGCGGTAATGCAGTCGCTGAATGCGGTAACGCGTGGCGAGGCCATCGTGAGCACCGGTGTGGGCCAGCACCAGATGTGGGCGGCTCAATACCTTGATTTCAAATACCCCCGGCTATGGATGACCTCGGGCTCCATGGGCACCATGGGATTCGGTTTGCCGGCAGCTGTCGGGGCGCAGTTTGCCAATCCAGATGCGATTGTGATTGATGTTGATGGTGACGGCAGCCTGCGAATGAATCTGGGTGAGATGGAAACCGTCACAACCTATGGTCTGCCCGTTAAAATTCTGCTGCTGAATAATAATGGCGACGGCATGGTCAGGCAGTGGCAGCGGCTCTATTTTAATGATCGCTTCTCAGGCAGCGATAAGTCGTTACATAAAAAAGATTTTATTAAAGCTGCTGAAGCGGACGGATTTGAATTCGCGCGGCGCGTGAGTAACCGTGAAGAACTGGATGAAGCGATGGCTGCTTTTGTCGGATTCGATGGTCCGGCATTCCTTGAAGTGATGATTGATCCGGACGCCGGTGTGTATCCAATGGTGGGTCCTGGTATGGGCTATAAGCAAATGGTCACGGGTGACCATATCCCGGCTCGGGAAATTCCTGAAATTGGATCGGGGCGCACAGACAAAATTGACCAGTCGGAAATGTTCTAACGCAATGAGCGATACTTATACTCCGGAAACCCACGAGTTTCAGGCAGAGGTCCAGCAATTGCTGGACCTTATGATTCATTCTCTCTACAGCAATCGTGAAATCTTTTTGCGCGAGTTGATTTCAAATGCTGCCGATGCGGCTGATCGCTTGCGATTTGAAGCGTTGCAGACACCAGCGCTCAATGAAGATGATCCCGAGCCGCGTATTGAAATTCGTGTTGATGAAAAAGCACGAACAGTCAGCGTAATTGATAACGGCACGGGGATGGATCGTACTGAAGTGATCGATCATTTGGGTACGATTGCGCGATCCGGCACACGGCGTTTTCTTGAGGCAATGACGAATGATGAGCGTCAGAACGCCCAATTAATCGGACAGTTCGGTGTCGGTTTTTATTCAGCCTTTATTGTGGCCGATAAGGTGACCGTGCACACACGGCGTGCCGGCCTGGCGCCTGAAGATGGCGTTTTATGGACCTCAGCGGGGAAAGGGCAGTTTGAGATTGCTTCGCTTCCGCGCGAGGCTCGGGGTACGGAAGTCACTTTGTATCTGGCTGCGGAACAGGATGAGTTCCTTGACAGTTTTCGGCTGAAGTCCATCGTTCGGCGCTATTCCGATCATATTGCTATTCCTATTTCGATCGCTGACGAAAAGGGTGAGCTGGAAACGATCAACCAGGCTTCAGCGCTCTGGATGCGGCCTAAAGCGGAGCTGAGCGAGAGTGATTACCACGACTTCTACCGGCAGCTGACTTTTGATACCGAGCCACCTCTGGCCACTTTGCATAACAAAGTTGAAGGTGCGCAGGCCTATACCTCATTATTATTTTTGCCTAGTCAGGCGCCCTTCGATCTGTTTGAGCCGGAAGGCCGAAGTGGCTTACGGCTCTACGTGCGCCGGGTCTTCATTATGGAAGATCGTGAACATCGTCTCATGCCGCGGTATTTGCGGTTTGTGCGCGGCATCATTGACTCAGACGACCTGCCGTTAAATGTGTCGCGTGAGCTATTGCAGCACAACCGATTGATTGACCGTATTCGCGCCGCTTCTGTGAAACGCGTACTTGATGCGCTGGAGCGTCTGGCTAAAGACGACGCAGACCGGTATAGCAGCTTTTGGCAGGCATTCGGGACGGTACTGAAGGAAGGCCCGGTTGAAGATCCGGCAAATGCGGAAAAGATTGCAGGCTTGCTGCGCTTTCATTCCACACAGAAAACCGCATCACCCAGTGTGTCCCTGGCGGATTATGTCTCGCGCATGAAACCCGATCAGGAGGCCATCTACTATCTCACCGGCGAATCCTTTGCCGCAGTCAGTAACAGCCCGCACTTAGAAGCTTTTCGAAAGCATGAACTAGAGGTTTTGTTGCTGGCAGAGCCGGTTGATGAATGGTTGACAACCCATCTGACAGAGTTTGATGGGCGGCCCTTAAAAGCAATCACAAAAGGCCAGCTGGATCTTGATCAGGCCGAATCCACCGAACCGCCACCGGAGTCGGTGAGCAGCCTGATTGAACGGGTCAAAGCGGCTTTAGGCGATCGTGTTTCGGATGTAAGAGTCAGCAACCGGTTAACAGACTCGCCAGCCTGCCTGGTCGTTGATGAAGGCGAGCTGGGCATTCATATGCAACGGATGCTTAAGGCAGCGGGGCATGATTTACCCAGTCAGCAACCGATTCTTGAGATTAATCCCGAGCATGCGATTATTGATCGTTTGGCACAGATGACAGATACCGCTATTGACGATTGGGCTGTGCTTTTATTCGAGCAGTCGGTGCTAATGGAGGGAGGGCGGTTGGACGATCCCGCCAGTTTTGTTCGGCGTATGAATCGATTGCTCGATTGATGGCGATCGAAATTAAGGGCCGCATGGGCACCTTTATGGTGCTGCGTATGCTTACCGCTGATACCGCAGAAGTATTGCGTCAGCTCGACGGCCATCTGAGCACCGCGCCGGATCTTCTTTCTGGCGTTCCCCTGGTTTTAGCTCCGGCAGACGGGCTCAGTGTCACAGCAGAGATGTTGCGCAAGGTTGTGCTCGGGCTTAAAGAGCGCGGCTTTTTGCAGGTGGGTGTCACGAATGTCAGCGAATCGCTCGCTTCGGCTGCAGACCTGGGTTTAATGCGAAACTTAGCCGCACCATCCCGGGAAAAGCCGGTTGCTGCAGCGGTGGCGGCGGGCCCGGCCCAGGTGGTTAGTCAGCCCGTGCGCTCAGGTCAGCAGATTTACGCCCGCGGTGGTGATCTGGTGGTTACAGCGCCAGTCAGCGCGGGTGCTGAAATAATGGCAGATGGCCATATTCACGTGTACAACACATTGAGAGGGCGAGCATTAGCCGGGGTTCAGGGCGCCACCGAGGCGCGTATTTTTTGTACCGACCAACGCGCGGAATTGCTCGCGATTGCGGGCCATTATCTATTAAGTGATCAAATTGATCCTGCCTTGAGTGGGATATCGACAATGGCGTGGCTGAAGGGAGATTTACTCCAAATTCAGTCCGCTCTTAACCCGGGAGGTTAATGTGGCAAGAGTTGTAGTGGTGACATCCGGTAAAGGCGGCGTGGGCAAGACGACCACCAGTGCTGCATTCGGTGCGGGCCTGGCACGAGCGGGGCATCGCACGGTAGTGGTCGATTTTGATGTTGGCCTGCGGAATCTGGATTTGATTATGGGGTGTGAGCGGCGTGTTGTTTACGATTTTGTAAATGTGATTCACGGGGAAGCAAACCTGAATCAGGCCCTGATCCGCGATAAACGTGTAGAAAATCTTGCCATCCTGCCGGCCTCTCAGACCAGAGATAAAGATGCGTTGACTCAGGAAGGTGTGGAAAAGGTGCTTGAAGGCCTTGCTGAAGACTTTGATTACATCGTTTGCGACTCTCCCGCGGGCATTGAGCGGGGCGCTCATTTGGCGATGTACTATGCAGATGACGCACTGGTGGTGACCAATCCTGAGGTGTCTTCGGTAAGAGATTCTGACCGGGTATTAGGACTGCTATCGAGTAAAACGCGACGTGCGGAGCGAGGTGAGGATCCGGTTAAGGAGCATCTGATTGTGACACGCTATTCGCCATCGCGAGTGGGTAAAGGAGAGATGCTGAGTGTGGAGGATGTCTGCGAGATTCTCTCCATTAACCTGCTGGGCGTTATCCCTGAATCGACGGCCGTTTTGAATGCATCGAATGCGGGAATGCCGGTGATCCTTGATGAGAAATCAGACGCAGGACAGGCTTATTCCGATACGGTTGCGCGCTTTTTAGGTGAGGAGCGGGATCACCGCTTCTTAACCGATAAAAAGGGATTGTTTAGCAAGCTGTTTGGAGGCTGAGGCAATTATGGGCTTTCTTGATTATTTTCGATCTGAACGGCGCGCCTCAGCTTCAGTAGCCAAAGAGCGGCTGCAGGTAATTGTGGCGCGTGAGCGCAGCGGCCGTGGCGGACCGGATTATCTGCCGGCGCTGCAGAATGAGATTCTTGAGGTTATTCAGCGCTATACCAGCGTGGATGATGATGCCGTCAAAATTCAAGTTGAACGTGACGGAGACTGCGAGGTACTAGAGGTTAATGTGACCCTGCCTGCTGATCACTGAGCAGCGGTCACATCAACCTGAAGCTGAAGCCGTTGTCCGGGCTGCAGCAAGTTTGTGCCGCCCAAGTTATTCCAGCGACGTAAATCGGCAATCGAGACACGAAAACGCTCGGCAATACGGTACAGTGAATCGCCTTGGCGAACGGTATAGTTGACCTGTTGTATGGTATCGACGGAGTTGCTGGCGATGGTTGTTGTCGGGCTCGTTGACCAGACGGTAAGCTGCTCACCAACGCGTAACGTGTTGTTAGCACTTAACGCATTCCAACTGGCTAACTGAGCAACACTCACGCCATAGCGGCGGCTGATGACCCATAAAGACTCCCCGGGCTGGACAACATGGTTAAAGCGCTGTTCACTTTGGACTGCGCTGGCGATGCCTTCAGTGCCCGTGGGTCGGCTTGAAACCGGGACCAAAAGATCGCTACCGGCGCGAATGATGTGCCCGTTGATGTTATTAGCCTCTTGCAAGGCCGATACGCTGATACGGTAACGCTCCGCAATTCCCCCGAGGGTTTCGCCTGCATTAACCCGATGCCGCTGCCAGCGCATCCACTGCTCACGAGGGATTTCTGCTGCTCTTTGGTTGAACTGATCGACCTGACTTAGCGGCAGTAACAGTCGATGAGGCCCGTCCGGTGCGCTCGCCCAGCGGTTATAGCCAGGGTTCAGCGCGTAGAGCATCTCCATATCGATGCCGGCCAGCTCTGCGGCAAGTGCCAGATCAAACTGGTGCTCCAGTTCAACAACCGACAGGGCCGGTTGATTATTGATCTCTCTCTCC
>JAGXLT010000053.1 GCA_018334525.1 Gammaproteobacteria bacterium | reverse complement strand
GCTCATTGGTTGTGAGGCAGCCGGTGGCCCTGAGAAGCTGAAGTCGGGTACAAAGATTACCGCGGACTATCTGGCAGGCGTTGAGCGGAGTCGATGGTTTGAGATTCGCCTGCGCGATGAGGAAGCAACGGCTCAGCTTGAGGCCGTGCAGGCTCAGCTTAAAGCCCAGCGCGCGGCCTTTGATGAGCACTTCGAAGAGAAGCGCAAAAAGATTACCGCTGGCGATGATCTAGCGCCCGGCGTGCTCAAAATGGTTAAGGTTTACCTGGCAGTTAAGCGGCGCATTCAGGCCGGTGACAAGCTGGCGGGACGGCATGGTAACAAAGGTGTTATCTCTCGTGTCGTGCCGGTGGAAGACATGCCGTTTACCAAAGATGGCGAGGCAATTGATGTGGTGCTTTCACCCCTGGGTGTGCCATCGCGGATGAACATCGGACAGGTACTTGAGGTGCACTTAGGCTGGGCTGCGAAAGGCCTTGGTCGACGCATCGCCAGCATGCTTGATGATGGGGTCGCCATCGCCGAGCTGCGTAAGTTCCTGGATCAGATTTATAACTCAAGCGGCAAGCAGGAAGATCTGGACAGTCTTAGCGACGAAGAGATCCTGGAGCTGGCTAATAATCTGCGCGGTGGTGTGCCAATGGCAACGCCAGTGTTTGATGGCGCCAATGAGCAGGAAATTAAGAGCATGCTGCGCTTGGCAGGACTGCCCGAGAACGGTCAGATCACGCTATATGATGGCCGCACGGGCGAGGCATTTGACCGACCGGTTACGGTGGGTTACATGCATATCTTGAAGCTCAACCATCTGGTTGATGACAAGGTGCATGCGCGTTCAACCGGTCCGTACAGTCTGGTTACGCAGCAGCCGCTGGGTGGTAAGGCACAGTTCGGTGGTCAGCGTTTCGGTGAGATGGAAGTCTGGGCGCTACAGGCCTATGGCGCTGCGTACACATTGCAGGAAATGCTGACAGTCAAGTCTGACGACGTGGCCGGCCGCACCAAGATGTATAAAAACATCGTCGACGGCGAGCATCAGATGGAAGCAGGCATGCCTGAATCCTTCAATGTGCTTGTTAAAGAGATTCGCTCCCTCGGTATCGACATCGAGCTAGAGCAGGACTAATGGGTAACCAAATATGAGAGACCTAATAAATCTGTTCAAGCAGCCGGGCGCTCAGCTCGACGACTTTGACGCCATTCGTATCGGCCTTGCTTCGCCGGAGAAGATCCGTTCGTGGTCTTTTGGCGAAGTTAAAAAGCCTGAGACGATTAACTACCGGACCTTTAAGCCGGAGCGTGATGGCTTGTTCTGTGCCAAAATTTTTGGCCCGGTCAAGGATTACGAATGCTTGTGTGGTAAGTACAAGCGCTTAAAGCATCGCGGCGTTGTTTGTGAGAAGTGTGGCGTTGAAGTCACCCTCGCCAAGGTTCGCCGTGAGCGTATGGGCCATATTGAGCTTGCCAGCCCTGCCGCGCATATCTGGTTCCTAAAGTCTCTGCCATCGCGCATTGGCCTGCTTTTGGATATGACGCTTCGTGATATCGAGCGGATTTTATATTTTGAAGCCTATGTAGTCATTGAGCCGGGTACCACGGCCCTGGAGCCGCGTCAGTTGCTGACAGATGATGGTTATCTGGATGCAATGGAAACTTACGGTGATGATTTTGTGGCACTGATGGGTGCCGAGGCAGTTCATCGCCTGCTCAAAGACATCGATCTTTCGGACGAAACCGTCAAGCTGCGCGAGCAGATGGAAGCGACGAATTCCGAAACTAAGCTCAAGCGCTTGTCAAAGCGGCTGAAGCTGGTCGAATCATTCCTGGAGTCGGGTAACCGCCCCGAGTGGATGATTCTGACGGTGATGCCCGTGCTGCCACCGGATTTGCGGCCATTGGTGCCGCTGGATGGTGGCCGGTTCGCCACCTCTGATTTGAACGATCTGTACCGTCGGGTCATTAATCGTAATAACCGTCTGCGTCGGCTGCTCGATTTATCAGCGCCGGACATTATTGTGCGCAACGAAAAGCGGATGCTGCAGGAGTCGGTTGACGCGCTGCTCGATAATGGACGACGTGGCCGGGCAATCACGGGTACGAATAAGCGCCCGCTGAAATCGCTGGCCGATATGATTAAGGGTAAGCAGGGTCGGTTCCGTCAGAACCTGCTCGGTAAGCGTGTGGACTACTCCGGTCGTTCTGTGATCGTCGTGGGCCCGACCTTACGCTTGCATCAGTGTGGTCTGCCCAAGCGGATGGCGCTAGAGCTCTTTAAACCCTTTATTTTCTCGAAGCTTCAGCGGCTTGGCCTGGCAACGACCATTAAGGCGGCCAAGAAAATGGTTGAGCGGGAAACCGCCGAAGTCTGGGATATCCTTGAGGATGTCATTCGTGAGCACCCGGTTATGCTTAACCGTGCTCCGACTTTGCATCGACTCGGTATTCAGGCGTTTGAGCCTGTGCTGATTGAAGGTAAAGCCATTCAGCTTCATCCGTTGGTTTGCCCGGCGTTTAACGCAGACTTTGATGGCGACCAGATGGCAGTTCATGTGCCGCTTTCGCTTGAAGCGCAGCTTGAAGCGCGGGCACTGATGATGGCCACTAATAATGTGCTGTCGCCGGCATCCGGTGAGCCCATTATTGGCGCCTCACAGGATGTGGTGCTGGGTATTTACTACATGAGTCTATCCCTGGTGAACCAAAAGGGCGACGGCATGATGTTCTCGGATCTTAACGAGGTTCATCGTGCTTACAACAGCGGCAATGTCAGCCTGCATGCGCGGGTGAGCGTCCGAATTCATGAAGTCGTTATCGACGATGAAGGCGGCCGGACTGAAGGTACACGCCGGGTAGAGACTACCGTGGGCCGTGCGCTTTTGTTTGACATCATGCCGAAGGGTCTGCCGTTTGATCTGGTTGACCGGGATATGACCAAAAAAGCGATTTCAGCGGTGATCGATCAGTGCTATCGCCGTCTTGGCTTGAAAGCGACGGTCATTTTTGCTGATCAGCTGATGTTCCTTGGCTTCCGTATGTCTACCCGTGCGTCTGTCTCCATTGGTATGGAGGACATGGTCGTGCCGGAAGAAAAAGCGCAGATTCTTGTTGAAGCCGAGAATGAAGTGAAGGACATTGAGGATCAGTACGCCTCCGGTCTGGTCACCAATGGTGAGCGTTACAACAAAGTGGTGGACATCTGGTCGCGCACCAACGACGAAGTTGCCCGCGCCATGATGGAGAAGCTGGGTAAAGAGATCGTTGTTAACGCTGAAGGCGAAGAGGTGGTTCAAAAGTCCACCAATTCGATCTTTATGATGGCTGACTCCGGTGCGCGTGGCTCTGCCGCGCAGATTCGCCAGCTGGCCGGTATGCGCGGCCTCATGGCAAAGCCGGATGGCTCCATTATCGAAACCCCAATTACGGCGAACTTCCGCGAAGGCCTGAACGTGCTTCAGTACTTTATTTCCACCCACGGAGCGCGGAAAGGTCTGGCCGATACGGCACTGAAGACGGCTAACTCGGGTTACCTGACCCGCCGCTTGGTCGACGTATCGCAGGATCTGGTTGTTACCGAAAATGATTGCGGCACCCATCGCGGCCTGCGCCTGACACCGCTGATTGAAGGTGGTGACGTGGTGGAAGCGCTGGGTGAGCGCGTGCTGGGTCGTGTTGTTGCTCAGGATGTGGTGCAGCCGGGTACGGGCGAGGTGCTGGTTGAACAGGGCGTGTTGCTTGATGAGCGCCTTGTTGAGCGAATCGAAACCGAGGGCGTTGATGAGATCTGGGTCCGCTCCCCGATTACCTGTGAAACGCGTCATGGAGTTTGTGCGAGCTGTTATGGCCGCGATCTGGCCCGTGGTCACGTCGTCAACGTTGGTGAGGCGGTTGGTGTAATCGCCGCGCAGTCGATCGGTGAGCCGGGTACCCAGCTGACCATGCGGACATTCCACATCGGCGGTGCTGCCTCGCGTGCTGCATCGATTAACAATGTGCAGGTGAAGAGCACCGGTTCAGTTCGCTTACATAATTTAAAGACGGTCGCGCATCACTCCGGCAACTTGGTTGCAGTGTCTCGCTCCGGTGAGATCACGGTGATTGATGAGGCGGGCCGTGAGCGTGAACGTTATAAAGTGCCTTATGGCGCGACGATCGCCGTTGCTGACGAGCAGCCGGTAGAAGCCGGTCAGATCGTGGCAACCTGGGATCCGCATACCCATCCGATCATCACTGAAGTGAAGGGTCGCTTGAAATTCTTTGACTTTGTCGAAGGCGTGACCGTGAACCGTGAAGCCGATGAGGTTACCGGTCTGACCAGTCAGGTGGTGACGGATCCGAAAAGTCGCGGCACGGGAGAACATCGCCGAAGCGTTGTCGATGAAAAAGGCAAAACCGTTGAAGAGCGCGTGGCCTACAAAGACTTGCGCCCGATGGTGAAGCTTGTCGATGACAAAGGTAATGACCTGAATCTGGCGGGCACCGATATTCCGGCGAACTACTTCCTGCCGGCAGGGGCTATCGTGAACGTGGATGATAACTCCGAGGTGAACGTGGGTGATGTTATCGCCCGTATTCCGCAGGAGTCTTCCAAGACGCGTGACATTACCGGTGGTCTGCCGCGGGTGGCGGATCTGTTTGAGGCGAGAAAGCCCAAAGAGCCGGCGATTCTGGCAGAGGTCTCCGGAACGGTGTCCTTTGGCAAAGACACGAAGGGCAAACAACGCCTGGTGATCACGCCGGCAGAGGGAGAGCACTACGAAGAGCTCATACCAAAATGGCGGAATGTGACCGTGTTTGAAGGTGAGTACGTTGAGAAGGGCGAGGTCATCGTCGATGGTGAGCCTAATCCGCACGATATTCTCCGATTGCTCGGCGTGCCGGAATTTGCGGCCTACATGGTTAAGGAAATTCAGGATGTGTATCGCTTGCAGGGTGTGAAGATCAACGATAAGCATATCGAAGTGATCAGCCGGCAAATGCTGCGGAAAGTGGAAGTTAAGGAATCCGGTGATAGCCGGTACCTGCGTGGTGAGCAGGCTGACTGGGCGCGGGTTGTTGAAGATAATACCGAGCTTGAGCAGCAGGGTAAGATGGTCGCGGTGTTTGAGCCGCAGCTGTTGGGCATCACGAAGGCGTCGCTGGCCACTGATTCGTTCATTTCTGCCGCGTCCTTCCAGGAGACGACGCGTGTGCTGACTGATGCGGCCACACGCGGAGCACGGGATGACTTGCGCGGACTGAAAGAAAACGTGATTGTCGGCCGGTTGATTCCGGCAGGCACGGGTTATGCGTATCACCAGGATCGTCAGCGCCGTCGCCTTGAAGGGCCGGCCCCGATGATTCCGATGGCACCGCAGTTTGGACTTTCCGGCGCGCCGGCCGGTCTGGACGATGCCCGGTTGCCCGAAGAGTAGGAAATACGGGGGCGGACGTTAGTTGACAGTACTAGCGTTCCGCCCATACACTTGGCGGCTTTCTTTGGGTCAGACCAACTGACCTGAAACCATTAAATGACTGGAGTCAAAGGTTAATGGCCACGATTAATCAGCTGGTGCGCAAGCCTCGCAAGCGCCCTGTAGAAAAGAGTAGTGTACCTGCGTTAGAGGCCTGTCCGCAGCGCCGCGGCGTGTGCACCCGGGTTTACACCACCACGCCTAAGAAGCCGAACTCTGCGCTTCGTAAGGTGGCACGTGTGCGGCTAACCAATGGATATGAGGTTTCCTCTTACATTGGTGGTGAAGGTCATAACCTTCAGGAGCACTCTGTTGTATTGATTCGTGGCGGTCGTGTGAAGGATTTACCGGGTGTGCGGTATCACGTAGTGCGCGGGTCGCTGGATACAGCAGGTGTCGCGGCACGTCGTCAGGGTCGTTCGAAGTACGGCGCTAAGCGTCCTAAGGGTTAATTGAAATGCCAAGAAGAAGAGAAGTTCCCAAGCGTAAGGTACTCGCTGATCCGAAATACAATAGTGAAATGCTCACTCGCTTCGTCAATATGATTATGCGTGACGGTAAGCGGGCAGTTGCAGAGAAGATTGTTTACGGCGCCCTCGATCGAATCGTCGAAAAAGGCCATTCCGATCCGATGGAGGTACTGGAAACGGCACTTGAGAACATTCGCCCCGTAGTCGAGGTGAAATCCCGACGTGTGGGTGGCGCAACCTATCAGGTGCCGGTTGAGGTTCGACCGCAGCGGCGTAACACGCTGGGTATGCGTTGGGTGATTGACGCAGCGCGCAAGCGCAGCGAAGCCACAATGGGGCATCGGCTCGGCAATGAATTGCTGGAAGCTGCCGAAGGTCGCGGCAGCGCCGTGAAGAAGCGCGAAGACACGCATCGTATGGCGGAAGCCAACAAAGCGTTTTCGCATTTCCGCTGGTAAGAATTCAAAGGAAGTATCGTTTTGGCACGCAAGACCCCATTAGAGCGCTATCGCAATATCGGCATCATGGCGCACATCGATGCCGGTAAAACTACCGTTACCGAGCGCATTCTGTTTTACACCGGCATCTCTCATAAAATGGGTGAGACCCATGAGGGTGCTTCAGTTATGGACTGGATGGAGCAGGAGCAGGAGCGAGGCATCACGATCACCTCTGCGGCCACCACCACGTTCTGGCGGGGTATGGATCAGCAGTATCCGGAAACACGCATTAACATTATCGACACCCCGGGCCACGTGGACTTCACGATTGAAGTGGAACGTTCTCTGCGGGTGCTTGTTCTTCCT
>JAGXLT010000052.1 GCA_018334525.1 Gammaproteobacteria bacterium | reverse complement strand
ACTGGGTTGCGGGATTGGTGCGGAGGCAGGCTTTCACGATCTAATAGTGGCGCATGGCGCCACCGGTGCCCCTCAGCTCGTGTTCAATGGGCCGGCAGCCGCACGAGCCGAATGGTTGGGCGTATCCAGCACGCACTTAAGCATTAGCGATGAGCGCGCTTACGCCATGGCGGTTGTTATTCTGGAGCGCTAGGTACGGCCGGTGCCTCCAGTAATACCTGCTCCAGCCACTGCGCGTTAAGTCGATCACTTAAGCGATTCTGCTGTTGGCGGGCGGCCAGATTTTCCAAATCAATACAGTCCAGCGGCTGATCCTGGCCGGCGCAGGAGAATACGGCGCGTGTCCGCTCGCCCGTTTGTGGATCCACCTGCCATTGCAAGCATTGCGCGCAAACGCCCTGGAGCATGCACTGCATGGGGCTGCCAACGGTTCCGAAGGCATCGCAATTTTCAGCCACTAACGGCTTTAATTCACCTTTAATGGCATCCTGAAAACCCTGCAGTAAACCGGTGCCACCCATCACCATAATGCGATCCACATCACTCAGCGGAATGCCGGCGTTGTCAGGCCCGATGTCGCCCTGCGCATAACGTCGCACGACGTCAATCATATCGGTCGCCTCCAGGCTGATATCCTGCGGCCGGCGTGCGCTAATCTGGGGGCCACGTGCAGTACACCAGATAATCTGATCTGCCCCGGCTTCCAGCTCATCCTGATGATCCACATCGCCGGCCGCGCCAAAAGCGGCCACGTAAAGCACCCGATTGCCGGCCGCCCGCAGGGCTGCGCCAATATCCAGCATGACAGCCGCACCCCAGCGCCCGGCCACCACCATAATCGTGCGATTGCTCGGCATATCGGTCGGTGCCCCTGTGGGCCCCATTAAGACTAATGGGTCACCGGGTTGTAGCCGGCCCACAAGCCGGGGCCCGGCGCCCCACTGCAAAATCATCAGTCGAATGCAGTCATTGTGCACACCGGTGCCAGAAACAGTGATAACAGGGATCTGCAGGCGGGTGCCCGCGACCACAGGAGATAGGGACTCATAGGTCTGCAGCCGGAAAAATTGTCCGGCTTTAAAATTTCTGGCGGCCATCGGGGCGCGCACCCATAGCTCAATCATGGCGGGGTTGTCGCGCTTAACCTCTACAACGCGGGCTGAGAGCAGGTCATCCATCTCAGCCATAAACTCAGCATGGCTGCGTGCATCAGCCACCGGCTCAAGCGCCATCGCCGCCATGACATACGGGTAGGTGCGCATGCCAGAGGCAATGGCTTTAACCACGCTGCCATGAAAAGCCGGGTGCGTGTCGCCAATAAAGCTAACGCGCCGGCCCCCTTCCTGATAAGAGGTAAACGGCCCGAAAGTCGGTTGTTTGGAATGCGCGGCGTCTTCGGTGGCGGTGAGTGTTTGCTCCACAAGTTCATGGGGGCGGAAGTGATCGCCATCAAGCTCAAAAGTGCCACTGTGTTCACGCTCATAAATGGTATTGGGTACCGTGCCGGCCGCAATAAAGATGGCGCGTGCCGATAAGCGATGGCTTTCGCCCGTTTCACGGTCTTGGCAGACCAAGCCGCTGACATGCGCATAGGCATCGACTTCGGCATGCACCGGCTCTAGCCCTTCCGCATAAAGCAGGCCTTCTTCCATCGCTTTCGCCACTTCTTCGTGATTGCGCGTATACGCTGGAGAGTCGGTTAGCGATTTTCGATACGCTACCGTCACGCCACCCCAGCTTTTGAGTAACGCGCGAAAGTCTGGCTCACGCCCATCGCTGGCAGCGGCAAGGCGCTCAGCGCGCACCGCCTGGCCATGTGTGATGAACTCCTCCAGCGTGGCGAGATCTTCCTCGTTCATGCCTCGGGTGACGGCCTCGGCGCCAATGCGCTCGCAAAGCTGTTCATGCCGGCTCAGGATTTTTTCAACCTGTTTAATGTAGTAAGCCTGTACCTCGGTGGCGGTATCAATACCGGTTAAACCGCCGCCAATCACCACGGCAGGCAACCGCACCTGAAGGCTAGCAAGGCTGGATGCCTTGGCCGCGCCGGTCAGCTGCAATGCCATTAGAAAATCGCTGGCCTGACGCATGCCGCGAGCCAGGCTGTTGCCCATCGGTACCACGCGCGGCAAACCGGCCCCGGTGGCATTGACGACATGATCAAAACCCAGCTCCCAGGCATTATCCAAGGTGAGGGTGCCGCCTAGGCGAACGCCACCGAAGGCTTGAAAGTGATGCCGCCGTGCCAGCGTCAGGTAGATGAGCTTTAAAAAGTTCTTATCCCAGCGCACGGTAATGCCATATTCTGCGACGCCGCCAAAGCCGAGCAGAATCCGCTCGTCTAAATCTTCTACCAGATCATCCCAGCGTGCGACGGGCTGCTCGAGCAGCTCGGCAGGGAGCGGCTCAATTTTTAGCCCATCAATGCCCACCACGGCTGTCCCGGTCATTGTGAGATGATGCGCGATGGTAAAACCCGCTGGCCCTAAACCGGCCACTAACACCCGGCGCCCGTTATCGGGCTGCTGCAGGTATTGCTCGCGACGCAGTGGATTCCAGCGCGTGAGCAGGTGATAAAGTTCAACACCCCAGGGAAGATCCAGCGTGTCGGTCAGCACACGCGTCTCAATTTGTGGAATGTTAACCGGATCTTGTTTTTGGTAGATGCAGCCTTTCATGCAGTCGTTGCAAATGCGATGACCCGTGGCCGGCACCATGGGGTTATCGACCATGACCATGGCAAGCGCGGCCACGTTCAGCCCCTCACGCCGCAGCAGGTGCATTTCTGAGATTTTTTCTTCCAGCGGGCAGCCGGTTAGCGTGACGCCAAGCGGATCCTGCTTAAAACCCAGCTCAGGCTCGGTTTTTTTCTCCGGAAAGCCCCGTGAGCAGAAATCGCCCTCATGGTCATGGCAATAAATGCAATAGTGCACCTCACTTTGTACCTGCCGTGAGTCCATACGCGCATCGGTTAAAGAAAATCCATCGCGAGCGCGTTGCGTATCCGTCGGTGCGGTAAGCCGGTTGGTCTGCTCAACAGTCTGAATCTCTGTATCGACGCGGTTCAGCGGATCAACGCGTGCCGGCAGTCGAAAGCTGGCCCAGCCGGCCACCCGGGCCTGTCCTTCCGGTGTTTGTCGCGCCAGCTTGCACCAGGCCGTGATCAGTTCAATAGCCTCACTATTCGCCTCTTCATCTTCAAGCAACGCCATGGCGAGCTCGGCAATCGCACGCTCTTCATCCTCACCATGGGCACCACCGCCCAGGCCGGCCTTTACCGCGGCATCGAGCTCATTAAATGTGGATTCGATGGGCTGGCGATGCTTTTTAACGCGCTTTTGCACATAGGCTTGTTTGAACGCCATCACCACATCATCGGCAATAATGCTGTTTTGCAGCGCATCCAACTCACTTTGTATATCAAAAAGATCGCCAATAAATGCCTCAAGATGCGGCGCAATGGCCAGCAACAGCTCGCTATTGGCAGTGCCGGGGAGGTCGGTATCTCGCTTGCGATAGGCGCGTAGCGCGTCGCCGAGCGTGGGGTCGGTGGCATCGAGCAACTGCAAAAATCGTGCATCGAGCTCAGCTAAGCCCTGGGGCGTTTGTAGGCGAGTAAAATCAAGCCCGTGCCGGGCCAATGCGGTATTCAAGTTCATAAGTGTAGATGATGCGCTGTGCCTGCAAAATCAACAAGCCAGCGCGTATCAGGTTTTTATATTTTTTACCTCAGCACTCAGCTCGCCCTGTCCTAGTTTAATGCGCACATCCTGGCCTGGCTCTGCGGTGCTCGCCTCGCGCAGGATGGTGCCGGTATTCAGGTCACTGACGATCGCGTAGCCGCGCTGGAGCGTGGCTAAAGGACTAATCGTATGCAGCCGATGGCTAAGTGTGCCGATTTGCTCTTGAAGATGCCGAAGGCGCTGCTGCATGGCGTGGCGCAGTCTTTGATCAAGGTCATCCAACCGCTGGCTGCGTTCCTGAAGCTGTCGGCCCGGGTGTTGCGCATCAAGCCGGCGTTTTAGCCCCAGCAATAGCGTTTGATAATCACTCAGCCGCCGCCGCAGGGCACTTTCCAGCTGCCTGGCATTGCGTGTGAACTGTTGTGCTAAAGCGGTCGCATCCGGTGAAAGGTGCTCAGCCGCGGCCGACGGGGTGGCAGCACGATGATCGGCCACCCAATCGGCTATAGATACATCCACCTCATGCCCAACGGCACTCACAACGGGAAGGGTGCTGGCGTAAATCGCCCTTGCGACGCGCTCATCGTTAAACGCCTGCAGGTCTTCCAGCGATCCGCCCCCACGGCCCACAATCAGTACATCGGTTTCAGCGCGCTGGTTAGCAAGTGCAATCGCATTGGCAATGTCATCCGGTGCACTATCGCCTTGTACCGTGACCGGATAAATCAGTACAGCAGTGGCCGGGCAGCGGCGCTGTAACACACTGATAATATCGCGCACCGCGGCACCGGTGGGCGAGGTGATGACGCCGATTCGCTTTGGCAGGCCGGGTAAGGGTTTTTTATGCGCCGCATCGAAAAGCCCCTCGGCTTGCAGTTTGGCGCGCAGCGCTTCAAAAGCGCGTTGCAGGGCGCCATCACCGGCTGCTTCCAGGTGCTCAATAATCAGTTGATACTCGCCACGGGCGGTGTATAGCCCCACTTTGGCGCGCAGCCGCACCTGATCGCCATTCGCGGGTATGAAGCCCCCGCGGCTGGCACGATGGCGAAAAAAAGCGCACCGTACCTGAGCGTTACTATCTTTTAAGCTGAAGTAAAGATGCCCCGAAGCCGGTTTGGCCAAGTTAGAGATTTCGCCCTCCACCCATAGCGGCGGTAGCGCCTGGTCCAGCAACTGACGCACTGTGTCGTTTAACTGCGAGACAGAAAGAATCTCGTGTGGCATCGGGTCGTTCATGCTCCTATAATGGCGGGTTAACCTTACCCGCGGCAACCAGAGGTCAAATCCATGCAAATCATTCAAGAAGCGTTGACCTTCGATGATGTTTTACTGCTGCCGGGTTATTCCGAGAAGCTGCCACGAGAGGTTGATCTGAAAACGCGCGTGACGCGGGGGATTACCCTGAATGTTCCGTTGTTATCAGCCGCAATGGATACGGTGACCGAAGCCCGGCTTGCTATTGCACTGGCAGAGCAGGGCGGTATCGGCATTGTGCATAAAAGCATGACAGCTGAAGAACAGGCGCAGGAAGTCCGCCAGGTTAAGAAATTTGAAAGCGGTGTCATTAAAGAGCCAATCACTGTTGCACCGAGTGCCAGTATTAAAGATGTCTTGCTGTTAATGGCGCAAAACGGCATTTCCGGTGTGCCGGTTGTTGATGGCAAAAAACTGGTAGGCATTGTCACTAGCCGTGATCTGCGTTTTGAAACGCGATTCGATTTGCCCGTAACCGCCGCGATGACGCCCGAAGATCGGTTGGTCACCGTGCAGGAAGGCGCTGAGCGTGAAGAAATTCTGGCCCGCTTACACCAGCACCGCATTGAAAAGCTGCTGGTGGTGAATAAAGCCTTTGAACTGCGCGGCATGGTGACGGTTAAGGACATTCAAAAAGCCGAAGATTTCCCCAATGCCTGTAAAGACGAAGATGGCCGCTTACGGGTTGGCGCGGCGGTCAGCACCGGTGAAGGCACGGATGAGCGCGTTGAGGCATTAGTCTTCGCCGGTGTCGATTTGCTGGTGGTGGATACGGCGCATGGCCATAGTCGTGGCGTACTTGAACGAGTGCACTCGATTAAACGACAGTATCCGCAAGTTCAGGTAATCGGCGGCAATATCGCCACCGAGCAGGCCGCCCGGGCACTGGTTGAAGCGGGTGCGGATGCGGTTAAAGTGGGCATCGGCCCCGGGTCGATTTGTACCACACGGGTTGTGGCCGGCGTCGGCGTGCCCCAAATTACGGCGATCGCCAATGCGGCTAAAGGCGTGGCGGGCACGAATGTGGCGTTAATTGCCGATGGCGGTATTCGCTACTCAGGCGATGTCGCCAAAGCGATTGCTGCCGGGGCAGACTGCGTGATGATCGGCAGCATGTTTGCCGGTACCGAAGAGGCGCCTGGCGAAGTTGAGCTCTACCAGGGCCGTAGCTATAAAGCGTATCGGGGCATGGGCTCAATCGGGGCAATGGCCCGGCATCAGGGGTCATCAGATCGGTATTTTCAGGAAGATGCCAGTGAGGTTGAAAAGCTGGTGCCCGAGGGCATAGAGGGCCGCGTCCCGTATAAGGGTGCGATGCAGGTGATTGTGCATCAGCTACTGGGCGGGCTGCGTGCGAGTATGGGCTACTGCGGCAAGCCAACAATTGACGATTTTCGTGGTCAGGCCGAGTTTATTCGCATTACCAACTCCGGGGTGCGCGAAGGGCATGTGCATGATGTGAGCATTACCAAAGAAGCCCCCAATTACCGAAGCGATTAACCATCATGACCAGTCTTCTGCATGCCGAGCGCATTTTAATTCTTGATTTTGGTTCCCAATACACGCAGTTAATCGCCCGGCGTGTGCGAGAGGCAGGGGTGTATTGTGAAATCCGCCCCTGGGATGCGGCCGAGTCGGCCATTATCGATTTTGCCCCGCAAGGCGTGATTCTTTCTGGGGGGCCGGAGTCAGTGCATTTTGACGCGGCACCGCGGGTGACGGACGTGGTACTTGGCATGGCGGTACCCGTGCTGGGCATCTGCTACGGCATGCAGGCGTTGGCTCAGCAGCTCGGTGGTCGGGTGGAGGCATCCAGTCATAAAGAATTCGGCTATGCCGAAGTG
>JAGXLT010000051.1 GCA_018334525.1 Gammaproteobacteria bacterium | reverse complement strand
GTGTTTGGTGAGGACGACAGCATCGAGCGTGATGCCAGTGCGTTCGGCTTAGTGGGCGACTTCGGTGAGGTTGCGATTGGAGATATCGATAACGTATTCGAAGATCTGATTACCGATGCCACTGATCCGTTCGAAAATGCTTCGCTGGATGGTGAAAGCCTGACGTCTGAAGACAAAATGATCACGTACTACAGCCCTGATTTTAACGGGTTTGCGTACCGTGTTCAGACGCGTGTCACCGATGAAACCGATAGTGATCAGGATGACTTTGAGTTCAGCCTGATGGCAGGCATCGAGTACAGCTTCGATAACATCTCTTTACACGCGGCTTATGATGATCGTGGGTCTGAGAATGCGCTCGAGAGCGGATTTGATTCAGAAGACCCGGTTGTCGGTGTCGCAGCGATTATCGATCTGGATGTCGTTGAGCTGGGCGCACGTTATGCCATGCAGGGTAATGCTGATGGCAACGACGTAGACTACGCCGGCGTATCCGCCGTGTTTGATTATGGCAACGGCGATCTCTACGCTGCTTTCCAGGAAGTCTCGAAAGACGTTGGTGAAGATCAGAGCCAGTTCGCCTTTGGCGTTAACTTTGATCTGGCTGATGACTTTTACATGTACGCTGAGTACGGTAGTTACGATCTCGTGACCGGGAGTGACGGCACCGATACGATTACTGAGGTTGGTCTCGTTTACGAGTACTAAGCCAGTCGGTTGATCGAAAATAAATGCCCGCGGGAATATCTCGCGGGCATTTTTTATGTGCTTACTGTTTACCCCGCACACCATCCTCTGCGGCACCGGTCGGTACCAGCGCCCGCACAAGATTCTGCATATGCAGCACCCCAAGGAGCTCGCCGTCTTTTACGACCCGATAGCTCAGGCTGGTATCGCCATTGGATAGTGCAATCAGTGACTCCAAATTGGAATCGGCATCTACCTCAGCAACGCAGGTTTCCGAATCCGAGGTATCACGATCCATCACAGAGCGCACTCGAAGCACCCGGGCCCGATTGATATCACTAATGAAGTCGATGATGTACGGATCATTCGGGTTAAGCAGGATCTCCTGCGGCTCACCCTGCTGCACGATATAGCCATCTTTTAATATCACCAAATGATCGGCAAGCTTTAGCGCCTCGTCCAGGTCATGGGTAATAAAGACGATGGTTTTGTTCAGCTCAGTTTGCAGTTCCAGCAAAAGATCCTGCATGTCAGTACGAATGAGCGGATCCAGCGCCGAGAATGCCTCGTCCATCAGCATGATGTCTGAGTTTGACGTTAACGCCCGTGCGATACCCACGCGCTGCTGCATGCCGCCTGAAAGTTGATGCGGGTGCTGGTTATGGTTGCCCTGCAGCCCGACTCGATCAAGCCACTTGCGCCCCTCGCTTAATGCTTCTTGCTTATTGAAGCCACGCACCAACAACGGCGTTGCCGCATTTTCCAGAACCGTGCGATGCGGCAGCAACGCAAATTTCTGGAACACCATCGACATTCTTTCTCGTCTAAGCTTACGCAGCGCCTCCGGGCCGAACGACATCACATCGTCACCGTCCACCATAATCTGCCCGGCGGTCGGTTCAATTAACCGATTCAGGTGGCGAATCAGTGTTGATTTACCGGAGCCCGAAAGACCCATGATGACGGTGATCTCACCATCCGCCATCTCGACATTAATATCTTGTAAGCCCAGCACATGGTTGTACTGATCCAGCAGCTCTGTTTTGCCCATGCCGGCTTCTACCTGCTTAAGCGCGCTTTGCGGATCATCGCCAAAGATCTTGTATAGGTGCTGAATCGAAACTTTGATTTGTTTACTCATGATACTTGCTAGCCCCTACTGCTGCTGCGATGTGTTGACCCGGGCAAGCGCCGCCTTGGTCACACGATCAAGAATAATTGCCAGCAGAACGATACCCAAGCCGGCGACTAAGCCAACGCCTAACTCTAGGTTACGAATGCCACGCAGGACCAGTACGCCCAGTCCCGGGGCAGAGACCAGCGAGGCAATAACCACCATCGCCAGGCTCATCATAATGGTCTGGTTTACACCGGCCATGATGTTGGGCAGAGCAAGCGGAATCTGAACTTTATAAAGCTTTTGCCGATCGGTCATGCCGAATGCATCGGCGGCCTCAATCACATCCTTATCGACTAAGCGAATGCCCAGATCGGTTAGACGAACCACCGGTACGATCGCATAAAGAATAATGGCAATGCCGTAAAGTTTGGGTTCGGTAACCGAAAATAAAAATATCAGCGGTATCAGATACACAAACGGGGGCAGGGTCTGCAGCATGTCCAATACGGGGATGATGCCGCGCTGTAGCGCATTACTCCTCGACATGGCAATGCCAATGGGTACCCCTAATAAAACGCATAGGACCGAGCAGACAAAAATAATAGCCAATGTCTGCATCGAGTAGTCGTAGTGGTCAATAAAGGCCAAAAACAGAATAAATGATGCCACGAGCGCCACAAGTTTCCAGGACTTAGAGGCCAGGAAAACAACGGCAAGCATCAGTGGGATCATAATAAACCAGGGAACCGTTTGGAAAAGTTCCAGTGCCCCGCTTAAGAACCAGCTGAGTGGTTGTGTAATGGGGTCAATCACCACTCTTAACGAATCTCTAATACCCAGAAAGCCCTGTTCGAGCCCACTGGTCAAATTTCTTGTTTGCATGATCGCCGGGCAGGCGTCATTCAAGTTGTCTAATGAAGGAAAGGGGAGCTCCCAAATTGAGGATTCTGCCGCGCCTTTTCGTTGCGCCAACAGATCGCTCATGCTCATGGTTGTTTTTGTTTCTTCCCCGCACCACTCTCTGAGGCCGAGGCCATCAAAAATAAAATCGTAAGTCGCCATAGCCCGTTATCCTTAGATTAAAAAAAAGCGGGCGCCGAGTAAATCGAACGCCCGCCTATCTCTTTAATGATTAATTAAAGAGCCCTTCAAGGTTGGCTTGTGCGTCTGCGCTGATCCAGTTCATCCACTGATCCTGGTTGTTCTGCAGGAAGTGCACAACGGCCTCATCAACGCTGGCTTCGTTATCGCCATGCCATGCGAGTAATTCGCTCATCTGTGCGTTCGGAAAGCTGATGTTTTGCACAACCTCAAAAGCCTCTGGCTCGCGCTCGGCAAAGTCAGCAGTAACCACGTTAAACACCGAGGCGGCAGGGAACGAGGAAACACCTACGTCCGTGCACTCAGTGTCTTGGTTGCAGTTATGCACTGCTTCGTCGTACGGACCAAGGTCTACATCAACGAAGCCGTACTTACCGAGTGGCGCCGTTGGGCCCCAGTAGTAACCGAAGTAAGGCTCTTTGGCCTCGTAAGCAGAAGCCATGGCAGCAGGCATTGTCTCGCCTGAACCGTGGTTAAACACTTCGATGCCGTTGCCTTCCAGGTCGAGTGCTTGAACCAGCGAATCGTTCACGATTCGGCAGCCCCAGCCATCCGGGCAGTTATTAAACCGACCACCGACCAGATCCGGGTTGGCTAAAATGCCTTCGATCGTTGCCAGCTCGGGATGTTCTTCAACCATATAATCCGGCACAAGCCAGTGCTCGGTGCCACCGTCAGAGAAAGAATCAGAGGCTTTAACAACCCGTCCTTCCTCTTCCAGACGGAAGTACACAGGCGCGGAGTTAACCCACAATTCAGGCACAACGTCCGGCTCATTGTTTTCGGCCAATGAGGTGATAGCAGTGGTGGTTGCCGATGGGATAACGGTCACATCGCAGCCGTAACCCTGCTCAAGCAAAAAGGCAGTAACGCCGGTAATGATGCCGCCAGAGGTCCAGTTCATCTCAGCAATTGAGACTTCACCGCAATCCGCGTTGGCAGCCATGGGTAAAAGAGCGCCCGATAGGGCAACAGCGTATAAGGATCGCTTCATCATATTCTCTCCGTTCCTTTTAACAAGAAGACTTCAAATTGATCTCGGAGGATGGTGCTGCCGCAGGTCTGAATTTGCAGAGAGCCTGCAAGTTTTGCAGCAACGAATAAGTTAGAACCCGTAATGTCTTGATCAGAATCAATGGACTGTTTAATCGCCTCGGTTATCTTCGAGGCCTCCGTGTTCAACTTCCTTGGTACTATAGATCAACTTTTCTGATCTGCCAAATCCCCCAGACCGTCATCGCTTGTCCTTTAAACGACAGTTTTAGCCCGCGTCATCGACTAATCGGCGCCAGTTATTCAGCCTTTCATGCGCAATTTCACCCGCTTGCACTGCCTTTTGGATAGCGCAGTCAGGTTCGCTCAGGTGACGGCAGTCACGAAAGCGGCAATGGCCGATACGATCGGCAATTTCGGGAAATCCGCTAGTGATCTGTGTTGGCGTTAAATGGGCTAACCGCAGGGTTCGAACACCGGGTGAGTCAATGAGCGCACCCCCGTTAGGGGTGTTAAACAGCGTGGTTTCGGTGGTGGTATGTCGGCCCTGGCCTGATGCCTCAGAAACAGCGCCAATGCGCAGCGCCAGATCCGGCACTAATTTTTGCGTCAGCGATGATTTACCAACGCCCGACTGGCCCACCAAAATTGCGGTGCCGGTGCCTAAGGTGGCTTCTAGTGTGTCGATTCCTTTGCTCAGCAGGCTGCTGCCGGTTTGCCATGGGATGCCAAGCTCTGTGTATCGCCTGGATAGCACACCGGTTGTCAGCGGATTCTTGGCATCATCGATATCTGTTTTATTAATCCAAATCAGCGGTGTAATCGCCGCGGCGCTGGCCAACACCAAGAAACGATCAAGCAGCAGCGTATCGGGAGCGGGCAAGGGGGCCAGCACGATCACCAAATATTCGATATTGGCGGCAAGGGCTCTGGGATTGCCCCGAAAATCGCCACGTTCAATCACATTTCGCCGTGGCACAACAGACTCCACAAAAGCCCCGGGGCCGTGACGCAGCCAATTGACCTGATCGCCTGCCACGGGGCGGGGTTTTAAATGACGGGCAAGCTTGGCCGGAATTAATGCGGGCTCACCGGCGTCAATCACGCAGTGATTACCGCTACTCATCACAACCCGTCCCACTCGATGTGTCATGAGATTTGATACACTCCATGGCTATGAGTGTTTCTAGCAATAATCTGATCTGGATAGATCTTGAGATGACCGGGCTTGATGTTGATCAGGACCGTATTATCGAAATTGCCACGATCGTGACTGATAGTGAGCTTAATGTGCTGGCAACGGGCCCGGTCCTGGCGATTAACCAGCCTGAGGCTGTTTTGGCAGGTATGGATGCCTGGAATCAGACGCAGCACGGTCAATCGGGTCTGATTGAGCGGGTGAGAGAAAGTCTGGTGACCGAGGCGCAGGCCGAGCAGGCCACGCTGGCATTTCTGTCTGAATGGGTGCCGGCTGGCGTATCGCCGATGTGCGGCAACAGTATCTGCCAGGATCGACGGTTTTTGCACCGCTGCATGCCGGAGTTGTTGCGCTATTTTCACTATCGGCATATCGACGTCAGCACGCTCAAGGAGCTGGCTCAGCGATGGGCACCGTCAATCGCATCAGGCTTTGCCAAGCGCTCATCACATCTGGCTCTGGATGATATTCAGGATTCGATTGCTGAGCTGCGTCATTATCGTATGAAATTTCTGACTACGGCTGCTCAGCCGAAGCAATAGGTGCGGTGGGGTGGTTGCCCCATTCCGCCCACGAACCGGCATAAGCACTCACCTCAGGGTAGCCCAGCGCCTTAAGTACCACATAGCTCAGGGCCGAGCGATGATGCGTCTGGCAGTGAACAACGACCTTTTTGGCCGGATCAATCCCGCGTTCCTCGTGTAACTGCTGTAATTCAGGAAGCGGTTTGAGTCGGCACGCATTGTCCTGATCCCAGAGCATCGTCCAATCCAGGTTAATGGCACCGGGAATATGGCCACCACGAGCCGCGCGCACATCCAGGCCGGCATGTTCGGCCGGCGTGCGGGCATCAAGTACCTGCAGCTGATCGTCATCCAGATGCTGAACAAGTGTCTCAATATCGCTCAATAGCTGCGGGTTTTTAATTTCTGCCGGGTAAGGCGGCGCGGTGTTAGCAGAGGCAATGCCCGAAACCACGGGCAAACTATCATCAAGCCAGGCCGGCAATCCACCGTTAAGTAATGAATGGGCAGTATGCCCCAAACAATCCAGAGTCCAGATCAGGCGGGCCGCCCGGCCATTGCCACTGTCGTCATACGCAACGACATGATGCGCGGGGGTAATACCCGCCTGACCCAATACGTCTGCCAGCTGCTCCATGTTGGGCAGCAGCCCCCCGGGTGGGCCTTCCCGTAATAGCGCAGCATACTCAACCTGCGTGGCTCCAGGCAGGTGGGCTGAGGCGTAGGTTTCCAGCGGCCCGACATAAACCCGAATGATCGCAGGGTCATCCTGTGTGGCATGCACCGCTTGCGGTGTGACTAATAACGGCAGTTTTTGTGTCCTCATAGCCGTATAATATCAGGAGACGGTTAAAAAGACGGGAGCCTGTAATAATGACCACCACAATCCGACAAGATGATGTAATTCAAAGCGTAGCCGATGCGCTGCAATTTATTTCCTGCTATCACCCCAAAGATTTTCTAAATGCGATGCACGAGGCATGGGCGCGCGAAGAAAGCCCCGCAGCCAAAGACGCGATGGCGCAGATTTTGGTGAATAGTCGCCTGTGTGCTGAGGGTCGTCGGCCAATCTGTCAGGACACGGGCATTGTGACGGTGTTTGTTGAGGTGGGAATGGATGTTCAGTGGGATGCTGACATGGGGCTTGAGGAAATGATTAACGCCGGCGTGGCAAAGGCTTATTCAGACTCTGCCAATCCACTGCGGGCATCGGTGTTGCGCGATCCGGCCGGA
>JAGXLT010000050.1 GCA_018334525.1 Gammaproteobacteria bacterium | reverse complement strand
CAACACGCCACCCAGGACGGAGGTGATTGTTGTAAGACTCGCCAGTGCCCACGCTTTTTCCGGTCGTGCCACACTCATTGGGGCAAGCATGACATCCGGCGGGATCGGGAAAAAAGAGGACTCAGAGAAACTGAGCACCCCCAGAATCCAGGGGGCCCGGCGATGGGCCGACCAACGCAGCACGCTGTCATACATCCCTGTAAAGATTCTCACTATTCAATCCCCTCCAGCATTGGCACAAAATGAACGGCCTCAACGATCTGTGATCGCACTTCACCGTTTTCACGGATATACAGCCGCAGCGCCTGGGAGTCGGCATCGCCAACCGGTGCCAGCAAGCGCCCGCCCTCATTAAGCTGATCCAGTAATACAGCGGGTACTTCGTTAGGGGCCGCAGTTAAAATAATCGCATCAAAGGGGCCGGCGGATGGCCAGCCAGCAAAGCCATCCCCGAACCGTTGCCAAATATTTTCAAAACCTAATTCTCGAAAAATACCGCGACTGCGATCATGAAGTTCACGAATCCGCTCGATCGTATAAACGCGCCCTGACAAAGCCGCCAGAACGGCCGCCTGATAACCCGACCCGGTGCCGATTTCCAATACTCGCTCAGGAAAACCCGCAGCCAGCAATATTTCGGTCATGCGCGCCACAACGAATGGCTGTGAGATTGTCTGGCCGCACCCGATGGGCAACGCCGTATCCTCATAGGCTCGCGAGGCAAGCGCTTCATCAACAAATCGGTGCCTTGGCAGCTGGCGAATGACATTAAGCACATGCACATTCGCAATCCCCGCATCTCCCAAACGGGCTGCCAGCCGCTCCCGCGTGCGCTGCGAGGTCATCCCTATACCTGATCTCTGCGCACTGTTCATTCCATAAAGCCCTTCACCCACCCGGATATCTGCTCCAGCGCCTTATATTTCGTCAGGTCAACCTGCAGGGGCGTCACTGACACAAAACCCCGCTCAATCGCGTTAAAATCAGTTCCTGGCCCGGAGTCCTGCTCACTGCCGGGGGGGCCGATCCAGTAGATGGTCCGGCCGCGCGGGTCCTTCGCGGGTATTGCCGCCTCTGCGCGATGTCTTGCGCCAAGGCGAGTTGCCTCGAACCCTTTGAGCTCGTCAAACGGCCTATCCGGCACATTAATGTTTAGAATTGTATCTGCGGGTAGCGGTTCGCTGCGCAGTCGCTCAACCACACGCCGGGCAACCAATGCTGCCGTCTCGTAATGCGTCGGCGCATGACTGGCGAGCGAGAAAGCAACGGCAGGCAGCCCAAGACTGCGTCCTTCCATTGCCGCTGCTACTGTGCCGCTATAGAGCACATCATCGCCCAGATTAGCGCCAGCGTTAATACCCGAAACCACCATGTCAGGTAGCTCATCAAGCAGGCCCGTAATCGCCAAATGAACGCAATCGGTGGGCGTGCCTTCGATTCGGTAGATTCGATCGCCCGCCTGCGCCACTCGAATCGGCCATTCAAGGGTAAGGGAGTTACTTGCCCCGCTGCGATCGCGTTCCGGGGCAACTACCGTCACCTCCGCATCCTTCGCCAGGGCCGCTGCCAGCGCCTTAATGCCGGGGGCTGAATATCCATCATCGTTGCTTACCAATATTCTCATGCGGTGTACTATACCTGTCTACAGGCGTCTCGGGAGCGTGAGATTGAATCAGGACGACCCGGATACAGCATTATTCAGGGCCGCAATGGCAGATGTGAGACCCATCCGCGCGCGTCAACGCGCCGATTTGCGGCATCGCCGCCCTGCCCCCATACCTGGGCAGCGTTATGCAGACGATCGCGCCGTACTGCGCGAACTGGCCATGCCCACGGCCGAAGAACACGCCCTTGGAGCCGAAGTGGGCGAAGCGCTGGCCTTTGCCCGCCCGGGCCTGCAGAAACAAACACTCCGTCGCCTGCGTCGCGGCGAGTTCAGCGTGATGGCAGAGCTCGATTTGCACGGGCAAACCGTTGAGCCAGCCCGTCGCCTCGTTGCGGATTTTATTAATGAGTGCCGGGAGCGGCGTCTTGGTTGTGTAAGAATCATTCATGGCAAGGGTCGTCGATCAGCAAATACGGGGCCGGTATTAAAAGTTCACGTTGACCGCTGGTTGCGGCAACGTGACGACGTTCTCGCCTTTTGCTCGGCGCGCCCGGTGGATGGCGGTACCGGTGCTTTGTACGTGTTATTGAGGCGCTGACCAGTCGATTAACTCAGCGACCACCGAGGTTGCATAGCTCCCGCGACGCAAATAAAAATCCAGCATCCAGGTCTTTGAGTCACTTTGATGCCAGCCCAGCGCCCCGACCGCGACTCTCAACGGCCGCCGTGCCGCCTCAACGCGGCGTTCAGTCAACCCTGTTACATAGTTGGCGACAGGCTTTAGTATTTCCGCTTCACGCTGGGACAGAGCCGGTGTAACACCGAGTTTTTCATGATGACTTCCCGGTAAGGGCCCGGTGGGGTGAATCTGCTGAGCGGCAATACGCCAACGCAAACGCGCAGGCGTTTCCCGGCTGGCAGGAAACAGACTCTCGCGCCCATCAAGCCCCATCAAATCATCCGACAGAGCGCTGGCCCATGAGCCATCCTTAACGCGTGCGCATAGCACCTGATTAAAGCAGGCAGAGCGCAACGTCGAAATTAACATGCCCCTGCCTGCAGGCGGCACTGACTTTGGATCTGCCACCAGCCAGGCAACGGCATCTTTTAAATTCCGCCCGTTTCGTCCAAACCGCTGCGGCCCAAAATAATTAGGCACGCCATAAGTGGCGATTTGCGCCAGGCGCTGGTTCATCGACTGTGCCGACGCAGACACCTCACGCAGCCGTAGGCGAAAGCGATTCCCCGCTAACGATCCCACCTTTAGCTTTCGCCGATGGCGTGCCACTTGTAAGACCGATAAACCCGTGGCGATGTCGCTCGGCGCTTCCGGTAACGGTTGATTGACCGGCCAGGGCACCGTGAACCATTGCGTTGTAACGGCCCAACGATCCTTACGACCGGCATACCCACACTCTCGCTCGCGTACCCCCCATGCCTTCGCTATCGCTCGGAGAGCTTCCAAGGTGGTTAAACCGGATTTTTCAATTTGGATTAAAAGATGCGGGCCATCGTTGTCGGCATTAAACCCGAGCTGCTCGTGAACAACGAAATCTTCCGGTTCGCGGGCTAGCAGCCCGGTGCCAAGCGGCTCACCCCAGGCTTTCTCAGTCAACGGACGTTAACAAAGCCATCGCAATCGCTGCGATGCCCTCGCCCCTACCCGTAAAACCCATCCACTCGGTTGTTGTGGCTTTCAGATTAATCTGATCCTCAGAACACCCCAGATCGCTGGCCAGGTTTTTTTTCATTTCCGCTAAATAGCGCGCCATTTTTGGCGCTTGCGCGATGATCGTTGCATCCAGATTGCCTAATTCAAATTGGCGGCCTCGCATTTGAGTGGCAATCTGGCGTAACAGGTCGCGGCTGTCCGCATCTTTCCATGCGGCATCAGTATCCGGAAAGTGCTGGCCGATATCGCCCGCACCGAGTGCGCCAAGAATGGCGTCGGCAATAGCGTGTAAAAGGACATCACCATCTGAATGGGCCGCTAGCCCCTGAGGATGGTCCAGTGTCACACCTCCAATGATAAGCGGCCGTCCTTCAACAAGACGATGGGCATCGATCCCTTGTCCAACACGAATCATGCGACTAATCCTTTCCTGCGTTTGGCTGATGCCGGCTGAGCCAGGCCTCTAACAGTGCATGGTCACCGGGATACGTTAATTTAATATTGGCGCTGGAACCCGGCACGAGTACGGGCTTCGCCCCAAGCCGCTCCATTGCATCCGATTCGTCAGTCACTTGCTCACCGGCCGATTGCTCCAAGGCGCTCACCAGACGCTGGAAGGGAAAACACTGCGGGGTCAGTGCCTGCCACAGCCCGGCACGCGGCACGGTGCGTGCGACTGATTCAGTATTCTCATCCGCCTGCTTTAGGGTGTCGCGCAAGGCCACAGCAAGCAGCCCTCCATCCTGGTGCTGCTCAACAGCTTCAAGTAAACGCAGGATGTCTTGCGCAGGCACGCACGGGCGGGCCGCATCGTGAACCAGGATCAGGTCATCAGGCCGAGCCCCCCAGCCATGCAGTGCATAAAGCCCGTTCAGCACCGACTCGGCGCGCGTTGCGCCACCCAGGCAGGTCTGCACTCGGGCTGAGCCGAGGGTTGAGTCAGGCGACGGTAGAACAACCATGACCCCTTCAACGGAATCTACGGCTAGTAAGGCTTGCAGAGACCAGTCAAGCACACGCTGCCCGGCTATCCACTGAAACTGCTTGGGTAATGCACCACCGGCACGCTGGCCCTGCCCCGCCGCCGCCAACACTGCCCAAACAGGCCGGTTAGTTTTCACTAGGCTCTATCACCTGGAAGAATTGCTCCTCTTGGCCTAACAGCCCCAGCTCCAGGCGCGCCCGTTCTTCAATGCCGCTCAGTCCATCACGAAGATCGGCGACGTCGGCTGAGAGCGCCTGATTGCGCTCATCCAAACGGAGGTTTTCCGATTTTTGAGCGGAGACCGCCTGCTGCAGCCGCCATGCATTAGGTATGCTGCCATCACCAAACCAAAGCCGGCTCTGCAGCAACAACACTAACAATAGCAGCCCCGCCGCTAGCCAGCGCATTGACTACCCCTGCAACCCCATTCGCTTAAGGTTTGGAAAAGCGGTTCGTCCTGCATAACGGGCCTTATCTCCCAGCTCTTCTTCAATGCGAAGTAACTGATTGTACTTAGCTACCCGGTCAGACCGGCAGAGTGAGCCGGTCTTAATTTGAGTGGCTGAGCTGGCCACCGCCAGATCAGCAATCGTTGTATCTTCGGTTTCACCGGAGCGATGGGAAATCACAGACGAATAACCTGCCGCTTCCGCCATAGCAATCGCATCCATTGTCTCAGTTAACGTGCCGATCTGATTGAACTTTATAAGGATTGAGTTACCGATATGACGCTTAATGCCTTCCGCTAAGATCGTCGTGTTGGTCACAAAAAGATCATCACCAACCAACTGAACCCCCTCACCTAGGGCCCGACTTAAAATCTCCCAACCATGCCAATCATCTTCTGCCATCCCATCTTCAATGGAAATAATGGGATAGCGCTTTACCCAGTCGGCCAATACATCTGCAAAGCCCTGCGCGTCGAATTGACGTTGCTCGGAAGCCAGGTCATAGACCCCATCCTGGTAAAACTCAGAGCTTGCTGCGTCAAGTGCGATCCAAACATCATCACCAGCGGTATAGCCCGCGTTGGCAATGGCCTCAAGAATAACCTCAATGGCGGCCTCGTTAGACGGCAGATCCGGTGCAAACCCGCCCTCATCACCGACTGCAGTAGATAACCCTCGGCCGCTGAGCACTTTCTTGAGCGCATGAAAAATCTCGGTGCCACAACGCAAGGCATCCGCAAATCGATCGAACCCGATCGGCATTACCATAAATTCCTGAATATCAACGCTATTATCGGCATGAGCGCCACCATTGAGAATATTCATCATCGGCACAGGCAGTACCCATTCTTCAGGCGATGTGAGGTGACGAAACAACGAAACGCCTTTCGCAGCCGCCGCCGCACGTGCAACTGCCAGCGAGGTGCCCAGCAGCGCGTTGGCACCGAGTGAACTCTTGTTGCTCGTGCCATCGAGCGCAATCAAACATTCGTCCAGTGCACGCTGGTTATTCGCATCCATGCCTGCAATAGCGGCCTGAATCGGTCCGTTAACGTTCGCAACGGCCTGCTGCACGCCTTTACCTAAATATCGGTTTGGATCACCGTCCCGGAGCTCTACCGCCTCACGCGCACCGGTTGATGCTCCGGATGGCACCGCAGCCAGCCCCTGGCTTCCATCACTGAGCACAACCTCAGCTTCAAGCGTCGGGTTGCCCCTCGAGTCCAATATTTCACGCGCATGAACCGTTTTAATCGTTAGCATTGCATTTCCTTCACTGTGTTAATTCGGCAAGCCCGTGCCGTTGAACCACGGCATGCAGCTCAACCAAGGTATCGAGCAGTCCCGGTAAGCGATCGAGCGGCCACATGTTGGGCCCGTCCGATAAGGCATCATCCGGACTGGGATGCGTTTCGATGAACAGCCCGCTGATCCCGGCGGCAACCGCAGCTCTGGCAAGCAGGGGCACGTGCTGACGCTGGCCACCAGAGGCACTACCAAGCCCACCCGGCAGCTGTACCGAATGGGTGGCATCAAATATGACAGGAACGCCCATTCCTCGCATCACGGCTAGAGCACGCATGTCTGCTACCAGATTGTTATATCCGAAGGACACACCTCGCTCACAAACCGTGATTTGTTCATTACCGGTTGCCTTCGCTTTTTCTACCACGTGCTGCATGTCCCACGGCGCCAAAAACTGGCCCTTTTTAATATTCACCGGCACACCCTGAGAGGCAACGGCCTGGATAAAATCAGTCTGTCGACACAAAAACGCGGGGGTTTGCAGCCAGTCCACCACTGAAGCGACTTCGGCCAGCGGCGTGTACTCGTGCACGTCGGTGATTACGGGCACATCCAATTGGTTTTTAACGGCCTCAAGTGCTGCCAAACCGGCCTCTACCCCGCAGCCCCGATAACCTGAAACCGACGATCGATTAGCTTTATCAAAGGAGGCTTTAAAAATAAGGGGCATGCCCCGCGCCTGCGTCATTTCAACCAGCTGCCCGGCGATATCCATCACCATGTCTGCTGATTCGATCACACAGGGCCCTGCGATTAACGCGAGCGGTTGATCAAGGCCGATCGGCCGCCCCTGAATTTCCGCGCTCATACATCCACCTGCGCTTGCTGATCGCGATAGACCATAGCGGCTTTAACAAAGTGTGAAAATAACGGATCCTCTT